>NZ_JBHUZW010000028.1:0-38873 GCF_042667215.1 Cellulomonas sp. NPDC057328
GGCCGGCCCGGCGCCGACGCCGACGACGTCGTCGCGCGCGTCACGCTGCCCCGCGGCGTCACGCACGCCCCCGACGCCGTCGTGCCCGGCACCGACGGCTGCACGGCCGACGCGGGCGGCCGCGAGGTGCTGTGCCGGCTCGGGCGGCTGCCCGCCGGCACGACCCGGCCCGTGCAGCTCAACGTCCGCGTCGCCGGCGCGCTCGACCGCTCCGCCGAGATCCGCGTGACCGGCGCCGGCGCGGCGGAGACGCGTGCGTCCGTGCGTGTCGTCGCCTCGTCCGCGAACCTCACGCCCGTCTGGTCGGGCATCGGCGACCTCGACGTCACCGAGGTCGGCGCGCCCCTGCTCGTGTGCCGCTACGGCGCCCAGGTGCCGTGCCCGTCGGTGCACCGCCCGCACGACAACAACGGCCTCGACATGCAGCCGCTCGACGACGCGGCGCCGCCCGGCCCGCGCGCCGACGTCCCCGTGTCGTCGCAGACCACCCTCGCGCTGCCCGCCGGCCGGCCCGTCGTGTGGGCGGGCCTGTACTGGTCCGGCGTGCGCGCGCCCGGCGACGGGTGGAGCGCCGAGCTCGGCACCGCACGCCTGCGCGCGCCCGACGGCACGTGGACCGACGTGCGCGCCCCCGCCGACGCGATCACGCGCGTCGACGACTCGGGCCGCTCCTACTACCCGTCGGCCGTCGACGTCACCGACGTCGTCGCGCGCGGCGGCGCGGGGGCGTGGGCGCTCGCCGACGTCGCCGTCGCCGACGGCCGCAGCGACCCCGAGCCCACGTACTACGCCGGCTGGTCGCTCGTCGTCGTGCACGGCACGCAGGCCGCCGACGGTGCGTCCGTGACCGTGCACGCGGGCGGTGCCTGGATCGGCCGGGCCACCGCCGCGCCCGCGTTCGCGTTCGTCGCCGAGGCGGGCACGCGCGCGCGCATCGGCGTCGTCGCGTGGGAGGGGGACCGCGGGTCCGGCGACGACCGGCTCTCGCTGTCGGGCGTCGGCGCCCTGACGCCCCTGCGGTGGGACGGCACCGCCGTCGCCGGCGGCGGCTCGCGCTCGAACGCCTTCGACTCCACCGCCACCGGCTGGCGGTACGCGAACGCGCTCGGCGTCGACGCGAAGGGGTTCGAGGAGGTCGTGCTGGCGTCCGACGTCGGGACGCTCACGCCCACGACGTCGGCCGACCAGTACCTGATCGGCGTGGTGACCGTGCGGACGGTCGCACCGGACGGGGTCAGCGCGCCCTGAGCCGGGGCGGGTCGGGCGCGGCACGGGTCGGGCGCGGCACGGGTCGGGTCGAGCGGGGCAGGGGTCGAGCGGGGTGCGCTGCCGGGCCGACCGGGGTCCCCCGATCCCATGACGCCGACCCGGCAGCGCGCGTCCTCAGCCGGCGTCCCCCGAGCCGGCGAGGACGTCGGGGTGCGGCGCGGGCGCGGGGGCGCCGGGCTCGTCCGCCTCGGGCGGGGCGAGCAGCCGCAGGTGCGAGATCCGGTCACCGATGCGGCGCACGTCGCCACTGGTGCCCGGCACGAGGGACAGCGCGGCCGACGTCTCGGCCGTCGGCAGCAGGTCGTGGGCGAGCTCGCGCAGCATCTCCGCGGCCTCGGCGAGCTCGGCGGCGCTCGGCGCGGGCGCGTCGTCACCCGTCGGCAGGCTCACGTACAGCACGAGCGCGGCGCGCGGCGGGGCGGCGGGCGGGTCGGCGACGAGCGGGGCGACGGCCGCCGGTCGGCGGACGCGCGCGGTCGCGGGTGGCGTCATGGGTGTCTCCGGGTGAGCGGACCGGCGTCGACGCGGTGGGCGGAGCCGGCGGGGCGGGGTGGTGGGCGGCGTCAGATGCGACAGCGGCGCGGATACCACCCGGACGCGACGACGGACGCACGCATGCCGGCGGCATGCACAGGTCGGCGCGTGACGGGGCTCATGGGACGATCGTGGCACGGTGGGACGAACCGGGTCCACGCGTTACCCGGGTGATCTCAGGGCCTGGGACGCGGCACCGGGCCGTGGGTCTCAGGATCCGGTACGGGCGGCGTCCGCCGGGGCGCGCGGCCGCAGCGGCCGCCGTCGGCCCGGCCCGCCGGCGGCGGTCGTCTCAGACGATGCCGTACAGGCGGTCGCCCGCGTCGCCGAGCCCCGGGACGATGTACGCGTGCTCGTCGAGCCGCTCGTCGACGGCGGCGACGACGACCTGCACGTCCGCCCGGTCGCCGACGAACTCCTCGACGACCTTCAGCCCCTCCGGCGCCGCGATGAGGCACACGGCCGTGACGTCGCGCGCGCCGCGCTGCAGCAGGTAGTCGATCGAGGCGACGAGCGTGCCGCCCGTCGCCAGCATCGGGTCGAGCAGGAAGCACTGCCGGCCCGTCAGGTCGTCGGGCAGGCGGTTCGCGTACGTGATCGCCTCGAGCGTCTCCTCGTCGCGCTGCAGCCCCAGGAACCCGACCTCGGCCGTCGGCAGCAGCCGCGTCATGCCCTCGAGCATGCCCAGGCCAGCGCGCAGGATCGGCACGACGATCGGGTTCGGGTCGGCGATCTTCACGCCCGTGGTCGTCGCGACCGGAGTGCGGATCTCGACCTCGGCCGTCCGGACGTCGCGCGTCGCCTCGTAGGCCAGCAGCGTGACGAGCTCGTCGACGAGCTGCCGGAACGTCGGGCTCGGCGTCTGCGCGTCACGCAGCACCGCGAGCTTGTGGGCGACGAGCGGGTGGTCGGCGACGTGCAGGCGCATGGGGGCCAGGGTAGTGCGAGGATGCGGGCGCACGGGTGGCGGGAGCACGGAGGCGGGGCGGTGGACGACGCGAGCACGGGTGCCGACGTCGTCGTGACGCCCCGGTCGCCGTGGGCCACCCCCGCGGACGACGCGGCCATGGCCGTCGCGCTCGACGAGGCGCGGGCCGCGCTGGCCACCGACGACGTGCCCGTCGGCGCGGTGGTGCTCGGCCCGGACGGGGCGGTGGTCGGGCGCGGGCGCAACGGGCGCGAGGCCGACGGCGACCCGACGGCGCACGCCGAGGTCGTCGCGCTGCGGGCGGCCGCCGCGGCGCTCGGGCGCTGGCGGCTCGACGACTGCACGCTCGTCGTCACCCTCGAACCGTGCCTCATGTGCGCGGGGGCCACCCTGCTGGCGCGCGTGCCCCGGCTCGTGCTGGGCGCGTGGGACCCGAAGGCGGGCGCGTGCGGCTCGCAGTGGGACGTCGTGCGCGACCGCCGCACGAACCACCGCGTCGAGGTCGTCGCCGGCGTCCGGGCGGACGACTGCGCCGCCCTCCTGCGCACGTTCTTCACGCACCACCGCTGACCCCCCGCCGGCGCCTGCGCGGCTCGCACCCTGCCCGACTCGCACCCTGCCCGACTCGCACCTGCCCGACTCGCACTCCTCGACTGCGGTAGATGCGTCACCAGTGCGGGTGTTGCAACACCCGCACTCGTGACGCATCTACCGCACTGGCGGGCCGGGAAGGGGCAGCGGGTGCGGCGTCTTCGCAGAGTGCGGTAGCTCCCGCCGAGTGCGGGTGGTGCACCTGCCGCGCTCGGTGCGACGTACCGCAGTCGGCGATCGGGGCGGCGGGAGGGCGGGGGTCAGGCGTCGGGCGGGAGCGCCGGGAGGAGGGTGACCAGGGCCGCGAGGAGCTCGGAGGTGCCCGTGTGGAGGGTGAGGGTCGCCCAGCGGTCGCCGCGGGTCTCGCCGCGGTTGACGACGACGACGGGCTTGCCCGCCTGCGCGGCGTGGCGCACGAACCGCAGCCCCGACTGCACGCTCAGCGACGACCCAGCCACGAGCAGCGCGTCGGCCGCATCGACCATCGCGTACGCCCGCTCGACGCGCTCGCGCGGCACGTTCTCGCCGAAGTAGACGATGTCCGGCTTGAGGATGCCGCCGCACGGGCGCGACCGGTCGTCGGGGTCCGGCGCCCAGCACGCCTGCACGCGGAAGTCGGCGGTCTGCTCGATGACCGCGTCGGCGTCGGGCGCGATCTCGACGTCGCCGACCTCCCCGCCGACGCGCTCCACGAACCCGGGGTTGAGCGCCTCGAGCCGCTCCGCCAGCACCCCGCGCGGGTACACCGTGCGGCAGCGCAGGCACACGACCCGGTCGTACCGGCCGTGCAGGTCGATGACGTTCCGCGACCCCGCCGCCTCGTGCAGCAGGTCGACGTTCTGCGTGACGACGCCGAGCACGACACCGCGCTCCTCGAGCGCGGCCAGCGCCCGGTGGCCCGCGTTCGGGTGCGTCTCGTGCACGTGCCGCCAGCCCACGTGGTTGCGCGCCCAGTAGTGCCGGCGGAACGCCTCGTCGCCGACGAACTGCTGGAACGTCATCGGCGTGCGCGGCGGCGAGTCCGGGCCGCGGTAGTCGGGGATGCCGGAGTCGGTCGAGACGCCCGCGCCCGTGAGCGCGGTGAGGCGACGGCCGGCGAGCAGGGCCACGACGTCGTCGAGGGTGCCGCGCACGGCGGCGGGACGGGCCGGGGACGTGCTCACCGCTCCACGGTACGTCGCGCGCCGGGGCCGGGACGGCGGCCGGCGGGGCACGTGCCGCAGGTCACGGGACGCCGGATTGGGAGCCACGGGGGTCCACCGGGTAGGGTTACCCGCCGAGGTAGCGTGTCCGAGCGGCCTAAGGAGCACGCCTCGAAAGCGTGTGTGGGTGAAAGTCCACCGTGGGTTCAAATCCCACCGCTACCGCCAGTCGAAGGGCCCCGCCCGCAGGAACCTGCGGATCCGGGGCCCTTCGTCGTCCCCGCTGCCCCGCTCCGGCTCCCTGTTGCCTCACCTATTGGCGCTCGATGTTCGCCGCTTCCTGACACGTCGGGTTGTCACTACCGCCCGATGAGGAGCAGGAGTGCGACCGCGAGACATGTCAGGAGGCCGACGCCGACGGCGATCAGGCCGGCGCGCTCGTAGGGGCCCATCCGCTCGGTCCACCCCAGGGCGATGGCGGCCTTGCGGATCAGTCGGCGAGCCTCGGCGGTGCTGAGCCGGTCCTCGACCACGGGCTTCGCCTGCGGGCGCTGGCCTGGCCGCCACGTCCACTCGCGGGAGGTGGACCAGGTACGGCCGCGCACGGCGCCGGCTTGGGCGGCGACCAGATGTGGTGTGCGCCCCGTGACGCCGACGGCCCATCGCACGTGGAACTGCGCGTCGGTGATCTGCAGGGTGCGTGCGTCTCCGTCCAGGCGGACCTGGCACTCCACGACCCGCCTGCGCCCGGCCGAGGCGAGCAGCCCGTGCCAGCGTGCGTCGTCCACGGCGATCCTCAGGTCGAAACCCTCAGCCGTTCGCTCGATCCGGTACGGGGTGCCCTCGGTGGCCCTCTCGACCGCCGCGCACAGCTCGTCGGCGGCCGTGCTCACGACCCTGCCGGGAGCGGCTCGTCGTCCACGTCGATCTGGACGGAGACGTCGTCGCCGTCGCGGACGCTGGTGACGGTGACCGTCACCCCGATGCGCTGGTCGCCGTCCGTGATGGTGCACCGGACGTCCGCGCCCTCCCGCGCCGGGACCTGCTCGGGGCACTCGATGCTGTCGGGCGCGCGGCCTGCCTCCTCGGTGAGTGCCGCTGCGACCTTCTCCTCGATCTCGTCGGTCCCGACGAACCGAGTGTCGACATGGACGGAGCAGCCGGCGAGGAGCACCGTCGCGGCGATCGTCAGAGCGAGGAGAGTCGAGCGCACCCCGCATCCTGGCATGCGCGGCCCACTGGTCGGCCGTGAGGCGCCCAACTCCTCGCCGACCCACGGTTCACGTGCGGATGCCTCGAAGGGGCTCCGCCCAGGCTTGCCGTGGACGACCCACGAAGGGTCGAAGGGCTGCCCTACGATTCACACGCGGCAAGCGGACCGGTACGGCGGAGGGCTGCACGGTGGCAACGGGCACGATCAAGGTCGACCTCGAGGAGCTGCGCTCGGCGGCGGCGTCGATCCGTCGGGTGGTCGAGAACGGCACGGCTGAGTACCAGTGCTTCTCCTGGGGTGACGGTTACGGGCATGACGGCTTGGCGCAGGCCATCCAGATGCTCGTCTCCGATGTCGACCTGGCCGTCGACTCCCACGCGGCGCGCGCGGAGCTTCTCGCTGCGGGCCTCGACGAGCAGATCAAGGACTACGAGGCTGCGGAGGCCGAAGCCGGCTCCTGCGTCGCGAACCTGAGCGCTCAGCTGCCCCACACCGGTTGGCGCGGGCCGTCGCCCCTTGGTCCGGGCCTGGCACCGTCTCCGGTCCCAGCGTTCCCGTTCACGTCGGCGGCCGGGTGATGGCAGCCACGCTGGAGAATGCCACTGACCCCAGCCAGCTCGTTCCGGGCAACCCCCGCGCCGAGTACGCCGACGCTGACGCCCTCCGCGCCCGCGCCAGGCAGCTCGAGGAGGCTGGGGATGACATAGCCCGTGTGCGCGTGCCGGGCTGGGAAGGAATCCAGGCGGACCGGTTCGTCGACGCGTTGGCGACGCGCCCCAAGGGTTGGCGCACGACGGCGGACGCACTGGAGGACGCAGCGAAGGCGCTCACGTCGTATGCGGACGTGCTCACAACCGCCCAAGCCGACGCGACTCGGGCAATCGAGATGTGGACCGAGGGTCGGCAACTGACCGCATCCGCCAAGCAGAGCCATTCCGACGCTGTTGACGCTCACGCCCGAGCCGTCTCGCGCGGGATGCTCGTCGCGAGACCGCCGATCTTCATCGACAGCGGCGCGCCGCTGCGCGTGGAGGCCGCCGACATCCTGGAGCACGCGCGGTCCCTGGTTCGGAAGGCCGGCGACGAGGCGGCACGCGCACTAGCGCGCATCCAGGTCAGCGACACCGCAATCGTCCGGACGGAGGCCAGCACCCACCAACGGGTCGACTCCTGGCAGACCTCCGGAGCGGTGCTCTCGGTTGATCCTGAGAGCGGCAAGACCAAGCTCGGCCTCGGTACCGCGGAGGGGCAGGCCCTGGCATGGGGAGGTCAGGCGTCGGCCACCGCCGCGCACGGAACCTTGTTCGCCACTGCGCAGGCCGGCTCGCAGGCAGGTTTCAGAGCCAAGGGCGAGCTCGGCGTCGAGGACAGTCAGTTTCGTGCGCGAGCGTCTGCCAGCGGCGGCCTGTACGGCGACGCGTCGGGCGCGGGTCGGCAGCGAGTACGCCAGCGCCGGCGTCCGCGCGAACGGGCTCGTAGGGGGTTATGCAGAAGCGGGCGTCGGGATTGGCAAAGACGGCGTAGACGCGAAGGCGGGAGGGTTCCTCGGCCTGCAGGCCGGAGCACAGCTCGATGCGAATGTCGGCGGCATCGGCGCTGAGGTAGCGGCCGAGGGATGGGCCGGAGCAGGCGCGGAGGCCGGCCTGACCGCGGGTAAGAACGAGGACGGCAGCTGGACCGTCCGGTCGAACGCTGGCGGCGCGCTGGGACTCGGAGGTTCAGTGTCGTCGGCCGTCACCGTCGCTGCCGATCAAGTGCAGGAGGTCATAGAAGCTGCGACCGGCTGGCTCATGATCCATGCGGTCACTGGCTACTGAGCGAAGCCGCGATGCGAGCTGATCCGCCTCCGCTGGCGTTCCGCCTGCCTGCAGGCTGGACTCCCGTCCCGGTGCCGCCCGGACGCGAGCAGGACATCGACTTCGCGGCGGTGCACTCCCGCGGGCACGAGAGCTTCACGCCCAACATCACCGTCAGTCTGCGCCTCGGCGAACCCGGGTCCCTGACGCAGATGGCGGATTCCTCCCTCGCGCTCCTCGCCGACAACGAACGCGATGTCGTCCTGTGCCGGCGGGACGTGTTGGGGACGGTGTCGCTCCCGGGGCTCGCTCAGCATCTCCAGTTCCACACCCTCACGGCCGGCGGGTGGGTCCGACTCGCACAGCACCAGGTGATGCTCACGCTCCCCAACTCGAGGGACCCCTACCTGCGGTTCGTCTGCATCGCGACCCTCACTGCGACAACTCGATCCGCGTCCGCGGTGGCACCTGACTTCCGCGACACGCTCGCCAGCCTGCGCATCGAGTAAGCCGGCCGCGTGCCCGCACCGGGCGCACCTCACGGCTCCCGACGCTCAGGAACGCGTCTCCCGATCCCTGTACGAGTGGGACTGCTGGAGGGCCTGCGGGCATCCATGGGACGAGCGCGCCTGGTCGGGCAACGACGCAGACGGCGTGTGCGGCGAGTGCGACTACGAGGTCGTGCACCAACTGCGCACCACCGACGCTGCCCCCTGCCGACTCGCATGGGAGAGGTGCGCCCGCACCTGACATCGAGATGCGACCGCTCGCGGTGCCGTCAGCGGCGTCGCCCGATCAACCTCCACTTCGCCATCCCAACGAGGACAGCAAACAGCAAGGCGATGCCGAGCCATACGAACCGTCCGACCAGGCCAGCTCCCAGATCGTCCAAGCGGACCAACCCTCTCCAAGGTGTGCGACCCAAGCCCATCGCTACCGCTCGATCGACAGCCCGGACCCGACAGGGTCCGGGCTGTCGGCATTCGTGGCCCGGGCGGGGCGCTGGCGGCTGCCGTCGACGGCTGCGTCGGGGGTCCGGCCGCCGGCGGACGTCCGCGCGGCCCCTCACTAGGGTGGCCGCCGTGCCCGCCGCCGACCCGCCCCGTCGTCCGCCGGCGGCCGTCGCGGCCGCGCGGGTGCTCGTCGGCGTCCTCGCGCTCGCGGTCCTCGGGTCCTCGTACGCCGGGCAGCGGGCCGCCGGGCGCGGGGCGCTCGCCGACTTCCTCGGCTACTTCACGAACCTGACGAGCCTGCTCGCGGCGGTGCTGGTCGTCGCCGTCGGCGGGCTCGCGCTGGCCGGGCGGGCGGTGCCGGTCGCGCTGACGACGGCCCGGGGCGTCGCGACGGCGTGCCTGCTGGTCGTCGCGGTCGTCTACAACGCCGTCCTGCCGGGCGACGGCGGCGCCGCGCCGTGGGTGAGCGCGGTGCTGCACGGGGTGCTGCCGTGCGTCGTGCTGCTCGACTGGCTGCTCGTCGCTGACCGGCCGGCGCTCCCGTGGCGGCGGCTGTGGCTCGTGCTGCCGTACCCGGTGCTGTGGCTGGCGGTCGTCCTGGTGCGCGGGGCCACCGACGGGTGGGTGCCGTACGGGTTCCTGCTGCCGGAGCGCGGTGCGAGGTCGCTCGCGGTGCACGTCGCCGGGCTGCTCGTGGTGCTGCTCGCGGCCGGCGCGCTCGTGTGGGCGGTCAGCCGGACGCGGGGCGTGCGGTGGCTCGGTGGGTCGTGGGCCTCGGACGGCCAGGGGGCCGCGGCCACCGGCCAGGAGCCCGCGTCCACCGGGCGGCGGCAGGTGGACTGAGCCGTGCCGCCTCAGCCGTCGTCCGCCAGCAGGTCCCGCACCGCCCCCAGGTCCACCACGCCGCTGCCCGCCGCCCGCTCGTCGCGGGCCGGCGCGAGCGCCGCGGACGCGCGCGCGACGACGTCCGGTGCGTCGGCCTCGCGCGCCGCCGTGAGCAGCAGCGCCCACGTGGCCTCGAGCAGGAGGTCGTGGCGCGGCGCGGGCGCGACGGCGAGCGCACGGCGGGCCTCGTCGCGGTGCCCCGCGCGCACCAGCAGCAGGGGCCGGAGCCACGGCTCGTAGGGCCCCGGGTCGGGAGCGGCACCGTCGGGTCCGGCGAGCGCGGCGCCGACGTCCCCGCCCGCGCGCAGCCCACGTGTCACCCGGCTGAGCGCGACGAGCCCGCGCGAGAAGCCGGGCATCTCGTCCGGCGCCGGCGGCTCGGGCGTTCCTGCGGACGCGTGCCGGAACCACGCCGTGAACGTCGACGCCAGCGGCCGCTCGGCGGCCGCCGCCACCGAGTCCACCGCGTCCGCCTCGGCGCCCGCGTCGTCGAGCCGCCCCAGCGCGCACAGCGCCTGCATCCGCACGATCCGCCCGCAGATCTCGAACGTCGTCGACTCGGCCCGCCGTGCCGCAGCCACGAGCTCCGCGCCGATCCGGTCGCGGTCGTCCGCGAGCCCCGCGCGCGCGAACCGCTGCATGGCGCGGCCGCTGAGCGCGAGGCACAGCAGCCGGTCGTCCCCGAGCTCGCGCGCCAGCCGCTCCGCCTCGACTGCCTCGGCCTCGCGCGCGGCCGTGCCGCGGTCCTCCAGCGCGACGGTCGCGAGCAGCCGGGCGCGCGCGTGCGGGCTGCCGGCGACGCGGGGGAGCGTGCGGGCCGCCGCGGCGACGACGGCCGCCGCGAGCTCCTCGTCGTCCGAGCGCGTCCACACGCCCGGGGCCTCCAGCCCGCCGATGACGCGCGCCGTGAGCCGCGGGTCGTCGAGCTGCTCCGCCGCGGCGACGGCCGCCAGCCGCTGCGTGCGCACGGTCGCGAGGTCGCCGGAGACGGCGAGGCTGGTGAGGACCGCACCCGACGCCTCCAGCCGTGCGCGGGCACCGCGCCGGTCGAGCGCCGACAGGCCGGCGTCGTGCCACGGCTCCGTGCGCCGGTCGAGGATCTCCCGCTCGAGCGCGTCGAGGGCAGGGCCGGGGTCGAGGCCGAGGTCGTCGGCGAACGTGCGCCGCCCGCGCCGCAGCACGTCGAGGGCGTCGGCCGGGCGGTGCGCGCGGTGCAGCGCGGTGGCGAGCAGGCGCCACCCGTCCTCGCGCCACGGGTGCGCGGCGACGTGCGGGTCCAGCAGCGCGGCGGCGTCGGCCGCGCGGCCCGACGCGGTCAACGCGTCCCCGAGCCGCTCGACGAGGTCGGCCCGCAGGGCGGCGAGCCGTGCCCCCGCCGGCTGCGCCCACGGGCGGTCGGCCAGCTCCTCGTAGGCGTCGCCGCGCCACTCCGCCAGGGCGTGCGTGAGCAGCGGGACGGCCGTCGCGGGGGACGCGCCGCGGGCGTCGGCGGCCGCGTCGGCCACCCGCCACGCGTCGACCGCCGCGCGCGGCAGGCGCAGCGCGTACCCGGTGCCGACGGTGACGACCACGCGCGGCGGGGTGCGCGGCGCCCGGTCCGGCTCGAGCGCGCGGCGCAGCTCCCCGACGAACGTGCGCAGCGCCCCGACGGCGCCGGCGGGTGCGGCGCCGTCCCAGAGGTCGTCGACGAGCGCGTCGGTCGTGAGCGTCCGCCCGCCGGCGTCGACGAGCAGCGCCAGCAGCTCGCGCAGCCGGGGCTTGGCGAGGGGGAGGGGCGCGCCGTCCGCCGCGGCGGACACGGTCCCCAGCACCCGGATCTGCACGTCCGCCACCCCGGCAGGCTAGCCCGCTGATCGGCCGCTGATCGGGGCCGGGCAGCGTGGGCGGCACGCCACCCGACCCACGGAGGACCGATGTCCCTGACCATCCCCGGCTTCACCCAGCAGCGCGTCGAGACCGCACCGGGCGTCGCGCTGCACGCCGCCGTCGCGGGCAGCGGGCCCGCCGTCGTCCTGCTGCACGGCTTCCCGCAGACGCACGTCATGTGGCGCCACGTCGCCGCCGACCTCGCGCGCGACCACACCGTGATCTGCCCCGACCTGCGGGGCTACGGCGCCAGCGACAAGCCCGCCGAGGCCGACGAGCACACCTACGCCAAGCGCACCATGGCCGCCGACGTCGTCGCGCTGGCCGCCGCGCTCGGCCACGACCGGTTCGCGCTCGCGGGGCACGACCGCGGCGCGCTCGTCGCGGTCCGCGCGGGCCTCGACCACCCCGACGCCGTGTCGCACCTGCTGGTCCTCGACGTGCTGCCGACCCTCGACATGTGGGACGTGCTGCACGGCGTCGACGCGAAGGTCGCCTGGCACCTGTACCTGATGGCGCAGCCGGCCGGCGTGCCGGAACCGATGATCGCCGCCGTCGCGGACACGTTCTTCGCGGCGTTCCTCGACGGGTGGGTGGCCGACCCGGCCGCCATCCCGGCCGAGTTCCGCGCCGAGTACCTGCGGGCCAGCCGCGAGGCCGTGCCGTCGATCGTCGCGGACTACCGTGCGTCGGCCGGGATCGACGTCGTCCACGACCGCGCGGACCGCGCCGCCGGGCGGACGCTGACCATGCCCGTCACCGTGGTGCAGCAGGACTGGGGCGCCGCGCTCGGGTACGACGCGGCGGCGCTGTGGGGCGCGTGGGCCGGCGACCTGCACCACCGCACCACGTCGGCGGGGCACTTCATGGCGGAGGAGGCCCCGGCCGAGGTGATCGCGGACCTGCGGGCGCTGCTGACGCGCTGAGGCTCGCGCCGTACCCGCCCCGCCGGTCCGGCGTCAGGCCGGCGGGGCCGTCGAGTCGCGCACCGTGAGCATCGTGACGAGCTGGACCTGCCGCGACGCCGGCTGCACGCCGTCGGCCATCGCGAGCACGGTCTCGACGGCCATGCGCCCCATGCCGGCCAGGGGCTGGTGCACGGACGTCAGGGCGGGGGAGGTCCACATCGCCTGCGGGGTGTCGTCGAAGCCGACGACGCTCAGGCGTCCCGGCACGGGGACGCCGTGCTCGCGCGCGGCGGCCAGCACGCCCACGGCGATCTCGTCGTCGCCGCAGACGACGGCGGTCGGCGGCGACGGCAGGCGCAGCAGCTCGCGCGCGTGCCGCAGGCCGGTGTCGACGGAGAACCAGCCCTCGCGCACGAGGTCCCGGTCGAGGCCGACGCCCGCGGAGTCGAGCGCGGCGCTGTAGCCGTGGAACCTCTCCTGCGACGCGGCGGACGCCGACGGGCCGCCGATCCACGCGATGCGCCGGTGGCCGAGCTCGAGCAGGTGCTCCGCCGCGGTGCGTCCGCCGGCCCAGTTGGTCGAGCCGATGCTGACGACCTCGGGCGTGTTGACGTCGACGGGGTCGACCATGACGAAGGGCAGCCCGGCGGCCTCCGCAGCGGCGAGCATCGTCGCCGGCTCGCCGAGGGTGAGGCCGATGACGCCGACGACGCCCGACGCGAGCTGCTGCTCGACCCAGGCGCGGGCGAGCGTGCGGCTGCGCCGCGACTCGCGGTCGGGGGCCACGCGCAGCAGCAGGTCCGCCCGGCTCGCGGTGGCCGCGGCGAGGACGCCGCGCAGGACCCCGGAGACGTAGGGGGACTCCTCGCCGTCGACCACGGCGGCGAGGGCGCGCGTGCGCGGCGGCGTCCACGGCTGCGTGCTCGGGCGGTAGCCCAGCTCGGCGACGGCCTCGAGGATGCGCCGGCGCGTGTCCTCGGCGATGTCGCTGCGCCCGTTGAGCGCCTTGGACACCGTGCCCTTGGTGACGCCCGCGACCGCCGCGACGTCGGTCAGCGTGACGCGCCCGGACGGCGGCCTGCCTGGCATGTGCGCTCCTCTACCCGAAACCGTTTCGACCTTAGTGGCCAGCGGCAACGGATGGCAACAAGCCCAAGCGTTTCGTCTCCCACGCGTTGACCGACGAGCGGTCGCGCAGTAGCGTCCATGGGCGACGCAACGGCGCGAAACAGTTGCGCGTTGTCGGCCGCGAGCGAGTCTCGCCTGGAGATCCCAGGGGTGCCAGACGCGCCGCCGGTCGCAGTGCCCACCCCCGAGAGAGATGGATGCGATGACGCACCCGACGCCGGCCCCCGCCCCGTACCGGATCGACGGCACGACGCCGCAGGAGCGGCCGCTGCGCCACATCTGGAACGCGTGCCTCGGCGCCGGCCGCGCCAACGAGGCGCTGCGCGCGGACTGGCAGGCCCACTTCCGCGAGGCAGTCGAGGTGCTCGGTGCCCGCACCGTGCGCTTCCACGGCATCTTCCACGACGACATGTTCGTGTACCGCGCGACGTACGGCGGCGGCTTCGGGCCGGACAGCACGCTGGCCGAGCCGGTGCTGACGTTCTCCTACGTCGACAAGGTCATGGACTTCATCCTCGACGCGGGGGCCCCCCCGTTCGTCGAGCTCGGCTTCATGCCGCGGGCGCTCGCGACGCAGACCGAGACGCTGTTCTGGTGGAAGGCGCACTGCAGCCCGCCCACCGACATGGGCGCGTGGGCCGAGCTGGTGCGGGGGACCGTGCAGCACTGGGTCGACCGGTACGGGATCGACGAGGTGCGCGAGTGGCGCTTCGAGGTCTGGAACGAGCCGAACCTCGTCCCGCACTTCTGGACCGGCACGCGCACCCAGTACTTCGAGCTCTACGAGGCGTCGGTGCGGGCCGTGAAGTCGGTGGACGAGCGGCTGCTCGTGGGTGGGCCGTCCACCAGCGTGTTCGTCGCGGACGACCGCTACGCGGGCGAGGTCGAGGACCCGAGCCGCACGCTCGGCACGGCCACCGCGACGGACGTCGACGCGCTCGACTGGCGCCCGGTGTGGATCGAGGAGTTCATCGCCTGGTGCGCCGAGCGCGACCTGCCGGTCGACTTCCTCACCACGCACCTGTACCCGACCGACTTCGCGTTCGGCGCGAACGGTGAGGCCGTGCACATCCGCCGGCACGTCGACGCCACGCACGACGACCTGACGGCGATGCAGAAGATCATCGCGAGCAGCCCGTACCCGGACGCCGAGCTGCACATCACCGAGTGGTCGACGTCCCCGTCGAGCCGCGACCGCATGCACGACACCCTCTTCGCCGCGACCTACGTGACGCGCGCCTTCCTGCGCTGCGCCGACCTGACGGACTCGCTCGCGTACTGGACGTTCACGGACGTCTTCGAGGAGGGCGGCGCCGGTCTCGGCCCGTTCCACGGCGGGTTCGGTCTGGTGAACGAGCAAGGGCTGCACAAGCCGACGTTCCACGCGTTCGCGATGCTCGCGCGCCTCGGCGACCGGGTGCTGCTCGACACCCCGCACGGGGTGGTCACCCGCGACAGCGCGACCGACGCGGTGGCGGCCGTCTTCTTCCACTACCCCGACGACATGGGCCGGCGACCCGTGGGCTCCGCGGACTCCTACGCCGAGACGCGCGCGCTCGCGCAGGTCGGGTCGGCGCGGCACGTCCG
This sequence comes from Cellulomonas sp. NPDC057328, assembly GCF_042667215.1. Lineage (NCBI taxonomy): Bacteria > Bacillati > Actinomycetota > Actinomycetes > Micrococcales > Cellulomonadaceae > Cellulomonas > Cellulomonas sp. NPDC057328. Next base: position 14,801 of record NZ_JBHUZW010000028.1, read on the forward strand.
GCACGTCGTCGAGGGGCTGACGCCGGGCGCGCGGTTCGCGGTCGAGCGCGTCGACTGGGACCACGGCAACGTCGCCGAGGCGTGGCACGCGATGGGCGAGCCGCTCAACCTCACGCGCGAGCAGACCGCGCGGCTGCGCGAGGTCGCCGACGACCTGTGGCGCTCGGAGCTCGTGGTCGACGACGACGGCGTGCTGACGATCGACCTGGAGCTGCCCGCGTGGGCGGTGGTGTCGGTGGCGCCGGCTCGTGGCGGCGCGGACGACCCGGACGTAGCGTCGCGGTACCGACCGGGTACCCGGTAGGCACGTCACGACGAGGTGAGGTAGCAGTGAGCGACACGTCGACCACCGCCTTCGAGGCGGCCGTCGAGCGGGTGCGCGCCGGAGCCGCCCCCGCCGACGAGGCCGCCGGGCTGTACGCGCAGCTCGACGAGGCGGAGCGCCTCGGCCTCCTGGACGGCGACACCCCCTTCTGGGAGGGCATGGCCGAGATGGGCCAGGGCTACAACGTCCGCCCGTACGTGCACGGCGCGGTCGAGCGGCTCGGCATCCCGGGCATCCGGTTCGTCGACGGGCCGCGCGGCGTCGTCTCGGGCCACGGCACCGCGTTCCCCGTCTCGATGGCCCGCGGCGCCACGTGGGACGTCGACCTCGAGGAGCAGGTTGGGGACGTCATCGGCCGCGAGCTGCGCGCGGTCGGCGGCAACTTCTTCGGCGGCGTGTGCATCAACCTGCCGCGCCACCCGGCGTGGGGCCGCGCGCAGGAGACGTACGGCGACGAGCCGTTCCACCTCGGCGAGATGGGCGCGGCGCTGACCCGCGGCGTCGAGCGGTACGCCATGGCGTGCGCCAAGCACTACGCGCTGAACTCGATGGAGAACGCGCGGTTCACGGTCGACGTCACGGTCGACGAGGCGACGCTGCACGAGGTCTACCTGCCGCACTTCAGGCGGACGGTGGACGAGGGCGTGTCCGCGATCATGTCCGCCTACAACGCGGTGAACGGGGAGTGGGCCGGGCAGAACCACTACCTGCTCACGGACGTGCTGCGCGACCAGTGGGGCTGGGACGGCATCACCGTCAGCGACTTCATCTGGGGGCTGCGTGACGCCGCCGCGTCGCTCAACGCGGGCCTCGACCTCGAGGAGCCGTTCGCGCAGCAGCGGGCGCGCGACCTGCCGCGCCAGCTGGAGGCCGGCGAGACGACGTGGGAGCTCGTCGAGCGCGCCGGCGTGCGCCTGCTCGCTGCGCAGCTGCGCTCGTACGCCCGCCGCGTCGACGGCGACCTCCCGGTCGAGATCATGGCGTCCGAGGCGCACCGCGCGCTGGCCCGCGACGTCGGCCGCCGCGCCATGGTGCTGCTGCGCAACGAGCCTGTGGACGGCACGCCCGTCCTCCCGCTCGACCCGGCCACGGTCACGTCGGTCGCCGTGATCGGCCGGCTCGCGACCGCGCCGAACATGGGCGACAAGGGCTCGTCCGACGTGCGTCCGCCGTCCTACGTCACGCCCGCCGAGGGCATCCGCGCCGCGTTCCCCGGCGCCACGGTGACGGTCGTCGACCAGGACGACCCGGCCGCCGCCGCCGAGGCCGCGCGCGCGGCGGACGTCGCGGTCGTCGTCGTCGGCTTCGACGAGCGCGACGAGGGCGAGTACGTCGGCTCGGACACCATGAACCGGCCCGAGCTGCTGGCGCTGTTCCCGGAGCAGCCGGGCGGTGGCGGGCACGCGTCGGACGCGATCACGGCGGCCGCGGGCGAGGGCAACGTCGTCATGACGGCCGGCGACGAGTACGGCGGCGACCGCCGGTCGCTCACGCTGCGCCCGGTCGACGAGGAGGTCGTCCGCGCCGTGGCGGCCGCCAACCCGCGCACGGTCGTCGCCGTCGTCGCCGCCGGTGCCGTGCTCATGGAGCGGTGGCGCCACCACGTGCCCGCGCTGGTGATGATGTGGTATGCGGGCATGGAGGGCGGGCACGCGCTCGCGGACGTGCTCACGGGTGCGCACGCCCCGTCCGGGCGGCTGCCGTTCTCGGTGCCGACGAGCGAGGAGCACCTGCCGGCCTTCGACCGCGACGCCACCGCGATCACGTACGACCGGTTCCACGGGCAGCGGCTGCTCGACCGGCTCGGCGTGGAGCCGGCCTACCCGCACGGGTTCGGCCTGTCGTACACGACGTTCGCGGTCGAGGACGCCACTGCGGGCGAGCTCGTCGACGGCGCGCTGACCGTGACCGCGCGCGTGCGCAACGGCGGCGAGCGGGACGGCCGGCACGTCGTGCAGGTCTACGGCCGCCGCACCGAGGGCGACCGCGCGGGGGAGACCGCGGTCGTCGGGTTCGCCGTCGCCGAGGTGCCCGCGGCGCAGGCCGTCGAGGTCGCCGTGCCCGTCCACCTCGTCGCGCTCGCGCGGTGGGACGCCGACGCGAAGCGCCTGCGGCTCCCCACGGGCGGTGTCGAGCTCGACGTCGCCTCGCACGCGCACGCGGCCGACGCCGTCCGCCTGCGGATCGAGGCGTAGCGCGGACGGCGAGCCCGGCGCGGGGGCCGGCGCGCTGAGCCCGGCCGCCGGTCCGGCGTGTCACGACGTCAGCCGCTCCACCTCCGCCCACAGCGCCGCCCCGACGGCCGGGTCGTCGACGGTCGCGTGCCGCTCGGCGACCACGCGGGTGTCGGTGCGCGGGCCGCCGGGCGCGAGGACGCGGTCCGCCGGGAGGTCGTCCGCGACCGCCGCGAGCAGCAGCGGGAGGACGGCCTGCTCCACGGTGCGCGCCATGAGCGCGGCGAGCACGCGGCTCGTGGCGCGCATGAGGGGCGTCGAGCCGCCGGACTGCAGCGGCGTGCGCGCGACGTTCGGGTGCACCACGACGCTGCGCACCGTCGAGCCGTCGGCACCGAGCCGCCGCCCGAGCTCGCGGGCGAGCACCATCTGCGCGAGCTTGGTGGCGCTGTACTGCGCCGGGGGCGACCAGCGGCGGGCGGCGCCGAGGTCCGTGAGGTCGACGCGCTGGCGCAGCAGCCGGTACATCGCGGACCCCACCGTGACGACCCGGCCGGCGGGCGCCGCCTCGAGCGCGTCGCGCAGGCCGTGCGTGAGCACGTGCGGGCCGAGCACGTGCGTGGCAAGCATGAGCTCGTGGCCGCCGACGGTGCTGCGCTCGGGCGCGCCGCCGGTGCCGGCGTTGTGCACGAGCGCGTCGAGCGGGCGGTCGCCGACGCGGGCCGCCAGCGCGCGGACGGACGCCAGGTCCGCGACGTCGACGCGCTCGACCGTGACGTCGCCGCGGGCGCCCGCGGCCAGCAGGCGGTCGCGCACGGCCTCCCCCCGGCGCTCGTCGCGGACGGCGAGGACGACGTCGGCGCCCGCGGCCGCGAGGTCCGCGGCGAGCGCGGCGCCCAGCCCGCTCGAGGCGCCGGTGACCAGGGCGCGCCGGCCGGTCAGGTCGGGGACGTCGGCGCGGCTCCAGGCGAGCGTGCGGCGGTCGACGCCGCGGCCGGGGGACGTGCCGCGGCGGGGAGCGGTGGGGGCGGTGGGCATGGCGTCCGTGGGCACGGCGTCCGTGGGCATGGCGTCGGTGGGCATGGCGTCCTCCGGGTGTCGGGTCGGGCATCGAATCGGATGGGCTATCCGGTGCAGCATACGCACATCCGGATCATGTATCCGATCGGATGAGCGCTCCGAGACGGCGGTAGGCTGGGGCCGTGACCGACCTGCGCGCCGACGCCGCCCGCAACCGCGCACGCGTCCTCGACGTCGCGCGCCGGCGCGTCGACGACGGCGACCTCGCCCTGCCGATGAACGCCCTCGCGGCGGAGGCGGGCGTGGGCGTCGGCACCGCGTACCGGCACTTCCGCGACCGCACCGGCCTGCTGGCGGCGCTCGCCCGCCCGCGGGTCGACGTGCTGCTCGACGACGCCCGCGCCGCCGCGGCGACCGACGACGCCGTCGCCGGGCTCGGCGCGCTGCTGCACGCCGTGCTGCGCGCCCAGCGGGACGACCCGGCGGTCGCCGAGCTGCTGCGCACCGGCGCCGGCGACGACGGGCACGTCGCCGACGTCCTGCGCGCGCTCGGCGACGTCGCCGAGCACGTCCTCGACCGCGCGAAGGCGCAGGGCGTCCGCGCCGACCTGCACGCCGACGACCTGCGCCGGCTGCTGTGCGGCGTCGACCACGCCGCGCGCCTCGGCCCCGACCCGGCCGCCGACGCCGCCCGGTACGTCGACATGCTGCTGCCGGGCCTGCGCGGCGCGTGAGGGGGACGGCGTGCCGTCCTACCGCGTGACCGCGACCGTGGGCCTGCTGCGGCCCGGCACGCAGCCGCAGGACGTGCTGCCCGAGGCCGTCGCCGCGGCCCGTGCGCTGACGGTCGTCGAGGCGCACGACGTCGGCGTCGTCCGCGGCGCCGCGCGCGTCACCGTGCGGTTCGAGGCCACCGGCGACGGCGAGGCCCGCCGCGTCGGGTGGGCCGTGCTGACCCGGCTCGACGAGCTGGCCGAGACGACCGACGGCCGCCTGACCCGCCGCTACGGCAACCGCTGGCTCCCGCCGCGCCGCCCGAACGCCGGCTGACACCCGTCGGGACCCCGCGCCGGCGACACCGCGATCGTGCAGGGGATCGCGGCCCGGCCGCTGCACGACCGCGGGTTCGGCGACGGCCGCGGCCGGGTGGTGGACGGGTGGTGGACGGCGTCGGGGCGGCGGGTGCCGTCCGGCGGGACGTCCGGCAGGCTGGGGCCGTGGTCAGCCTGGACGAGGTGGTCGACGACCTGTACGGCGGGTCGCTCGCCGACTTCGTCGCGCGCCGGGACGCCGCCGTCCGCGCGGCGCGCGCCGCCAAGGACCGGGACCTCGCCCGCGAGATCGCCGCGCTCCGCAAGCCGACGCTCGCCGCGTGGGCCGTGAACCTGCTCGTCCGCGACGACCCCGACCTCGCCGGGCAGGTCCGCGCCGTCGGGGAGGGGCTCCAGGAGGCGGAGCGGTCGCTCGACGGGCCCGCGCTGCGCGAGCTGACGACGCAGCGCCGGCGGCTCGTCGCCGGACTCGTCCAGCGCGCGCGGCGGCTCGCGGCGGCCGCCGGGCAGAAGGTGTCGGAGGCGGCCGCGCAGGAGGTCGACCGCACCCTCACCGCCGCGCTGCTCGACCCGCGCGTCGCCGAGGCGGTCACCAGCGGCACCCTCACGCAGGGGCAGGAGTACGTGGGGTTCGGCGCGTCGCAGGCCGGCGACGACGCGACGGGGGACGCGGGCGACGAGGCGACGGGAGACGCGTCGACCGACGCGGGCGCCGACGGCACGGACGCGGAGGACGGCGGCGGGGCGGTCGTCACGGCGTTCCCCGTGGGCGGGCGCGACGGCCGACGGCGCGCGACGGGCCGCCCGGGAGCAGCTGCGGGGGACGGCGTGGCGCGGTCGGACGCCGGCACGCGCACCTCCCGCCGGGGCGGGCGCACGTCCCGCGACGACGCCGGCCCCACCGAGGACGACGCCGCGACCGGCGCCCGGGACGACGCTGCCGAGCGCGCCGCCGCTGCCGAGCGCGTGCGGGCGGAGGCTGCCGAGCGCGACCGCGAGCGCGAGCGCCGGGCGGCCCGGGAGCGTGCTGCGCGTGAGCGGGAGCGTGCGCTCCGCCGCCACGAGCAGGCGGTGACCGCCCGGGAGGACGCCGAGGCGGAGCTCGCCCGCCTCGAGCAGCGCCACGAGGACGCGACGCGGGCGGAGCGCGCCGCGGCCGCCGCGCTCGAGGAGGCCGAGGAGGCGTCGGCGGACGCGTACCGGGCCGAGGAGGACCTCGTGCGGCAGCTCGCCGAGCTGCGGCGCCGCCTCGCCGAGGCCCGCTCGGCGCTGCCGCGCGTCGACGAGGCGGTGATGGCCGCGCAGACGGCCGCGCACGAGCGCGAGAAGGGCGTCCGGGCCGTGCGGCGCGAGCTCGATCGCGCCCGGGCGTCGGCCGAGCGCGCGCGCGAGCGCGAGGAGGAGACCGCCGAGGCCGTCGCGGCGGCGGACGTCCCCGACTGACGTCGTCGGACGCACCTGCCGCCGTCCCGAGGACCGGACCGGGGATCGGGCGAGGTGCGCGACCGCCTGGCCACGTGCCGGGTGAGAGGGACCGAGCGGATCGCCGGCCCGCCCGTGCAGGGGTGGGGGAGGCGGCCCACCGCCGGGGCGTCCGCAGGGCCCGACGTCCCCCCGTCCGCGCGCCCACGGCCGTCATGATGGGCACCGTGCCCACCGGACCGGACGACGCCGAGCTCGCGCTCATCCGACGCTCGGGCGCCGTGCTGCGCGTGGGCCGGCTGAGCCTGTCGGCCGGCACGGGCTCGTACCGCGTCAAGGCGTCGATGGCGCGGGTGGCGCGGGCGCTCGGCGTGGAGCGGCACCAGGCGCACGTGACGCTGACGGAGATCACGACGACGTCGCACCAGGGGCGCTCGTTCCGCACCGAGGTCACCGAGGTCCGCAGCGTGGGCGTCAACACGGACCGGCTGACCGAGCTCGAGCGGCTGGCCCAGCGCGTCGAGGCGCACGCGCCCGTGGACGTCGCCGAGGTCGACGCCGAGGTCGACCGGATCGCCGCCAGGCCGCCGCTGTACCCGGTGTGGCTCAACGCGCTGTGGGCGGCGGTCGCGTGCGCGGCGTTCGCGTTCCTCAACGGCGGCGGACCCGTCGAGGTGCTCGGCGCGCTGGTCGGTGCGGGGCTCGGCCAGGGGCTGCGGCGCACGCTGCTGCACCGCGGCTACAACCAGTTCGGCGTGACGATGCTCGCGGCGGCGCTCGCGGCGACGGGCTACCTGGCGTTCGTCGCGCTGCTCGAGCTCGCCGGCATCGCCGACGGCGCGCACGAGACCGGGTACGTCGCGGCCGCGCTGTTCCTGGTGCCGGGGTTCCCGCTGGTCACGGGCGCGCTGGACCTGGCGCGGCTCGACCTGTCCGCGGGCGTCGCGCGCCTCACGTGGGCGCTGATGATCTTCGTGTCCGCCGCGTTCGCGGTGTGGGCCGTGTCGGTCGTCGTCGGCCTCAGCCCGGACCCGCCGCGTGCGGCCGAGCTCGACCCCGTGCTGCTGCAGGGCCTGCGCGTGCTCGCGTCGTTCGTCGGCGTGCTCGGGTTCGCGCTGATGTTCAACAGCCCGTGGACGATGGCGCTCGTCGCGGCGGGCGTCGCGGCGGTGCCGAACGTGCTGCGGATCGCGGCCGTGCAGGAGCTCGCGTGGCCCCCGCAGGCGGCGGCCGCGGCGGCGGCGTTCGTCGTCGGGCTGCTCGCCGCGTGGGCGGCGCCGCGGCTGAACATCCCGCGCGTCACGGTGTACGTGCCGGCGGTGACGATCATGGTGCCGGGCGTGCCGGCGTACCGGGCGGTCTACCACCTGAGCAACGGCGACGTGACGCAGGCGCTCGAGCACGGCGTCCCCGCGGCGCTCGTCGTGACCGCCCTCGCGGTGGGGCTCGCGGTCGCGCGCATGGTCACCGACCGGGAGTGGGGCTTCGAGCACTGACGGCCCGGGGGACGGGACGGCGTCCGCGCCGCCGGACCCCGCTTTGGCGCCGCGACCGGCGCCGGGTAGCCTGTGCTCGTCCTGGAGACGTCGCATAGCCAGGTCTAGTGCGCGGCCCTGCTAAGGCCGTGAAGGGGTCAACCCTTCCGTGGGTTCAAATCCCACCGTCTCCGCTCGCGCGAAGGCCCTCACCGAGCACCGCCCGGTGGGGGCCTTCGTCGTCCCCGGTGCGGGCGTCCGGCGGCGCGTCGACGGCCGCCGCGAACCGCCGCGCGAGCCGTCCGACCGCCGCCACGAGCTCCGGCCCGCCGTGCACCGTCATCGGGAACGGCACGGGCGCGAGGCGCTCGGCGGCGTACGCGTCGGGGTCGTTGGTGCTGCCGCGCAGCTCGCAGCGCGCGCCGTCGTCCCAGGGCGTCAGGTGGCCCGTCGACGCGGGGACCCACGGCGCCACGGCGGCGTACGGCGCGTGGAACGTCACGTGGGTCGCGTGCGGCCAGTCCGCGCCGAGGTGCCGCTCGAGGACGGCGACGGGGTCGAGGCCCGCCGGCACGGGCGCGGGCGCGTCGAGCACCGTGACCGCCTCGACCCGGTCGACGCGCAGCGCACGCACCGCGCCGGCGCGGTGCGAGTGGCACAGCAGGTACCAGCGGCGGTGCCGCACGACCACGGCCCACGGGTCGACCTCGGCGTCCCACGACGCGCCGCCGGGCTGCCGGTAGCGCAGCGCCACCCGCCGGTGCCGTGCCGCGGCCGTGACGAGCGCGCCCGCCGTCGCGGGGTCGGTGGCGACGCGGTCGCGGTCGGCGGCGAGCGCCGCGTGCGACCGCACGGTCGCCGCGGCGCGCCCCACCTGCTCGGGCAGCGCGCGGATGACCGTGCCGAGCGCCGAGCCGACGGGCGTCGCGGGGTCGGCGGCGGCGTGGGAGCCGTCCAGCACGGCCATGACCAGGGCGAGCGCCTCCGTCTCCGTGAAGACGACGGGCGGCAGGCGCAGCCCGCGGCCCACCCGGTAGCCCCCGTGCCGGCCGCGCTCGGAGACGACCGGCACGCCCGCCGCCCGCAGCGCGGCGACGTACCGGCGGACCGCGCGCTCCGTCACGCCGAGCCGCGACGCCAGGTCGGCGGCGGTGACGCCCGGCGCGTGCTGCAGCACGTCGAGCGTGCGCAGCGACCGGCCGAGCGGGGAGTCCGGCACGTCGTCCACGCGTCGACCGTAATGCGGACGCCAGTCGTCCGGAAGGCGTCCTACGGTCGGGGCGAGGGCAGGGCGGGGCACCGCCCGGCGTGGGACGACGGAGGGACGGACGGATGGACGTCGTGCTGGTCGCGGGCCTGTGGCTGGGCGCCGCGGAGTGGGGTGCGGTGGCGGACGCGCTGCGCCGGCGCGGGCACCGGCCGGTCGCGGTCGACCTGCCCGGGACCGGACCCGGCACCGGTCCGGGCGCCGCCGACGCCGCGCTCGACGACCAGGTGGCGGCGGTGGTGGCGACCGTCGACGCCGCCGACCGGCCCGTGGTCGTCGGGCACTCCGCCGCTGCGACGCTCGCGTGGCTGGCCGCCGACGCGCGCCCCGAGGCGGTGCGTCGCGTCGTGCTCGTGGGCGGCTTCCCGTCCGCGGACGGCGAGACGTACGCCGACTTCTTCCCCGTCGTCGACGGGGGGATGCCGTTCCCGGGGTGGGAGCCGTTCGAGGGCGCCGACGCCGCCGACCTCGACGCGGCGGCGCGCGACGCGCTCGCGGGCCGGACCACCCCCGTGCCGGAGCGCGTCGCCCGCGGGGTCGTCCGGCTGCGCGACCCGCGCCGGCACGCCGTGCCCGTCACGGTCGTCTGCCCGGAGTTCACGCCCGACGACGCGCGCGCGTGGGTCGCCGCCGGCGACGTCCCCGAGCTCGCGGCCGCGCACGACGTCACGTACGTCGACCTCGACTCGGGGCACTGGCCGATGGTGACGCGCCCCGAGGAGCTCGCGGCGCTGCTCGACGCGGCGGCCACCGGCACGGCAGCCAGCGGCACCCCGGCGGGACCCTGACGTGGCGCCGCGGGTCACGACGCTCGACGCGTCCACGTGGGACGCGTTCGCCGAGCTCGTCGAGCGCAACAACGGCATCTTCGGCGGGTGCTGGTGCATCGGCTGGCACCCCGAGTGCGGGCAGCGCGTCGACCACCGCGCGGCCAAGCACGCGCGCGTGCTCGACGACGCGGCGCACGCGGCGCTCGTCCTCGACGACGACGGCCGCGCGCAGGCGTGGGCGCAGTGGGGCACGCCGGACGAGCTGCCCGGCATCAAGCACCGCCGCGCGTACGCGCAGGAGCCGCCGCCGCGCCCGGACTGGCGCATCGCGTGCGTGTACGTCGACCCGCGGCACCGCGGGCAGGGCCTCGCGCGGCTCGCGGTCGAGGGCGCCCTGGCGCAGGTGGCCGCCGCCGGCGGGGGGCTCGTCGAGGCGATCGCCGAGGTCACGGAGGGGCGCGTGGCCCACGGTCGCTTCCTGTTCAGCGGCACGGTCGAGCTGTTCGAGGACCTCGGGTTCGTGCGCGGGCGCCGGCTCGGCAAGCACGCGCACGTCGTCTCGCGCACGGTCGCACCCGCACCCGCACCCGTGGCCGCGTGACGTCGGCCGCCCGCGTGGCGCGCCGCGGAGGCATGAGCGCACGAGGGCCCGGACCGCGACGGGTCCGGGCCCCCGCACGTGCTCGCGCGGACCGGCGCTCAGCCCGTCGGCGTGATCAGCCAGCGCTGCCGCATGCCGTCGTCGCACGCCTCGACGGTCGCGGGCGCCCGCGAGCGCGTGCCGCCGGACAGGCACAGGTGGGTCGCCTCGTTGCGCAGGCGTACCGACCCGTCCTCGTAGAGCTCCGCCAGCCAGCGGTGGCCCCGGCCGTCGTTCTTGGAGCCGTGGTCGACGCAGTCGTAGATCACCGTGTGGCGTCCCGGGCCCGCGTCGTGGCTGTCCTGCACGTCGAGGCAGCGACCGCTGTCGGTGCCCACCAGGCGCACCAGGTTGTCCCCGGGCTCGGCGGCCTCCAGCGACCACAGCTGGTTGTCCACCGACTTGTCCGGGTGGGTCTGGACGCCGGAGTTGTCGCCCTTCCTGCCGCGGGACACGTCGAGGAACTCGTCGAGCGCCACGTTGTACAGCTTCACGTCCGTGTACACGGGGTCCCACCCCCGGCTCTCGGGCCGCACCGACGTCGTCCAGAACCGCTGCAGCTGCTCGCCGCTGCACGCGGCGGCCGTGAGCGGGCCCTGCCGGTCCGGGGCCTGCAGGCACACCTCCGGCTCGGCGACGTTGCGCCACTGCACCGGTCCGCCGGGCGCGTCGAGGTCCTCGCCGACCCAGTGGGTGCGCGGGTCCTCGCAGCTCTCGGCGACGACGGAGGGGGCGCCCTCCGCGCGTCGCTGCAGGTGCGGCAGCCCGATGCACCCGCCGGTGCGCACGTTCTGGAACGCCTGCGCGAAGCCGGGGGTGGTCAGCTGCCGGAACCGCTGGTTGTCGTTGGTGCGGGCGGGGTGGACGATCACGCGCCCGTCGGCGGTGAGGTCGACCTGGAGACCGGTCGGTGCGCTCTCGAGCACCGAGGAGTACGTCTGGGTGGCCGTGGTCGGGGTGTCGGCCGGCGCCGCCGGGACCGGCATGTACCGGACGGGGTAGTGGTCGGACCCGTGGCCCGCCGGCACGTCGGCGTGGAAGGGCGGCAGGCCGTGGGTGACGGCGTAGTCGATCTCACCGCCCGACTGCTGCGTCGGCCGTCCCGTGCGGACCAGCGCCTCGTCATCGCGCAGGTGCAGCGTGCGGTCGCGCGCGACGGCGTCGGGGTCGGGGAGGTTCGGATCCGGCGCCGGCAGGCGCAGGTTCCAGTCGCCGGCCACCACCCAGCTCTGGTGGTCCGGGACGGCGGCGCGGATCTCGTCGAGCAGGCCCTGCACGTCGCCGCCGCGGGCGTGCACGTCGAAGTACCAGGTGCTGCCGAAGCGCACGCCCAGGAGCGGGCGGGAGCGGTAGGCGTCGGTCTCGTCGACCCGCCAGGCGGGGTTCTCGATGACGCGCACCTCCTCTGCGGGCGCGTGCGTGACCATCGCGAGGTTGACCCGCCCGCCGGTGAAGCTGAACGTCTCGGACCCGTCCGGCGCGACGTGGCGGTTGACGTGCGTCTGGAGGAAGTAGACGTGGACGTCCTGCACGGCCGAGCGGGACGTGCCGACCCGCCACGTGCTGTGGGTGACCTGCCCGGGCAGGGCCGGGTCGCTGCGGGGCACCGGGATGTGGGTGATGCCGGTCGTCGACGACGGTGCGCGGGGCGGCGGCGGCGGCAGCGGCGGACCCATGCCGGCCTCCTGGAGGGCGACGACGGGGAAGTCGCGGACGAGCGGCGCGATGTCCGTGATCCACCGTTCGCCGTTCAGGGCGCCCTGCACGTTGTAGCTCGCGAACGGCATGACGCCGTCCGCGGGGACGGCGGCCGCCGGCGGGGCCGTCACCGCGGCGAGCCCCGCCGTCGTCGTCACGGCGACACCTGCCGCGAGGACGCGTCGCCCTAGTGCGGCGAGCCGTCCGGGGCTCCGGCCGGGGCGTCCCCGGCTGCGGCTGCCGCGTGCGGCACGGGGTGCTGTCCCGTCCCGGGGCGCGCGCGCCCACCTCGTCACCGACATGGATCTCTCCTCTCGTCGGCCGCCCCCTGCGACGGCACCCGGCGGGCACGGGTGTGCGGACCCGTGCCCCGCGATCTCTCGGACGCTAACGCGGTGACGCCCGGATCCTCCGGGTGTGTCCCAGTTCTTCACGGGGCCCACACGGGTCCGGGAGCCCGCTGCGGGCCGGCTCGCGAGAGTGGCTCCGGCCCTCCTGCGGCGGAGGCGCCGTGCCGACGGGGGACGCCCGTGGCGTGACCTCCGTCGCAGTCGGGGCATCGCGTTTGGGACCGCGCGCCGGAGCCTGTAATGTTCTCTGCGGCCCGCAACGGCCACGCGCCCGTAGCTCAACGGATAGAGCATCTGACTACGGATCAGAAGGTTGGGGGTTCGAGTCCCTTCGGGCGCGCAGCAGGATCGAGGGCCCGGCACCGTCACGGTGCCGGGCCTTCGTCGTCCCCCTGCACGAGCGCCACGGTCGCGTCAGCCACCGGTGCCGGACCGCACCTGGCCCCACCACCTCCGGACGCCGAGGACCGCGGCGCCGACGCCGCCCGCGACGAGCGCCACGGTCGCCCAGTACTGCGACCACCAGTCGCCGAGGGACCGCATGAAGGGGGTGCGCACGTCCACCGCGGTGACGTACTCGGCGACGGCCGAGCCCAGGACGACGTCGTCGCCCACGGCGACCGCGGGGCGCAGCTCGATGCGGACGTCGTCGTCACCGGGCTCGTCGGCGCGCACCTCCCACGACCACCCCACGACGCCGGACGGGGTGAACGACCGGTCCACCCACGCCTCGTCCACCACGTGGAGGCCGTCGCCCAGCGAGACCAGCCGCGCGGAGACCGCGCACCGGACGTGCAGGGGCGCCGACGTCGGGGCGGGGCCCGGTGCCTGCGGGTCCGGGGGCGGCGCGTCCGACACGTCGAGCACGGCCGAGTACGTGACGCTGTCACCGAGGTCGACCTCGAGCACGGCGGGGTAGTCCAGCCGGCCCTCACGCCACTCGCTCAGCTCGCTCGTGCACGCCTCCAGGAACCGGTCGAGCGCACCGGCACCCGTGGTCGGCGGCGCACCGTCGTCCGGCGGCTCCGCGCCCGGCGCGCCGGGTGCCGGTGCCCCGGGGCTGGGGTCGGGGTCCGCCGTGGGTGGGGGAGCAGCGTCGTCCGGCGGCGCGCCCACGTCCGCCGGTGCGCCGCACGCAGCCACGAACCCGAGGGCCGCGACGACGACGCCGACGGCGCGGGTGCGGCGCCGGCGAGCCGTCGTGCGTCCGCGCGCGTCGTCCATGGCCACCCCTCCTGCCGTCCCTGAGGAAGATCACCCGGCTGCGGCCGTGATACGCGACGACGCGTACCGCGTCGCTGCGTCGTCGCCACGACCGCGCACGGGTGCGGGTGTGATCCCGTGCGGACCCGTCGCCCGATGTCGTCCGACGGCCCGCGCGTGGGCGAGCATGGTGGGGTCGGCGGCCGCGGTCGAGCGCCGGCCGGCCGGGGTGGCGAGCCCCGCCCGCGTGCACGCCGAGGCCGATCCCCACGACCCCGAGGACGGAGATGCCGCCCACCTCCCGCGGACCGCGCGTCCGCCTGCTCGCCGTCGCGGTCGCCGCCGTCGTCGTCGCGGTCCTGGCGCTGACGCTGCCGTCGCCGGCGCGCACGCCCGCGCCCGCGGACGCCCTTGAGGGCGGGCAGGAGCTCGGCCCCGGCGACGCCCTGCACGCGGCGGGCGACGCCGAGCTGGCCGTGCAGCCGGACGGTGACGTCGTGCTGCGCACCGGCGGGCGGGTCCGGTGGCACACCGGCACCGCCGGGCACCCCGGGGCGCGGCTCGTGCAGCGGGGGTCGGGGGCGCTGCAGGTCCTCGCGGCGGACGACGACGTGCTGTGGGACACCGGCGTCGAGGCCCCCGGTGCGCGCACGGTGCTCGCGGCGGACGGCACGGTGCGCACGGTCGACGAGGCCGGCGCGGACGTGTGGGCGAGCACGACGGACGGCCCGGCGCTGCGCACGCAGCCGGCGGACCGCGTCCCGGGCGGCGGCGTGCTGCTGCCCGGCGAGCACGTCGTCAGCGGCGACGGGCGCGTGCGGCTCGGCGTCGGCGAGGACGGCACGTTCACGCTGCGGGCCGGCGACGACCTGCTGTGGGCGGCGCCGGCCGCACCGGCGGGCGTCCACGCGACCGTCACGGCCGACGGCGACGTGCGGCTCGTCGGCCCCGACGGCACGGTGGCGTGGTCGACGGGGACGGCGGCGCCGGGCGCGCGGCTCGTCGTCAAGGACCACGGGCGCGCGTACCTCGTCGGCCCCGACGGCCGCGCGGTGTGGTCGACGCCCGCGCTGCCCGGCGAGCGCGCGCCCACCGTCGTCGGGCTGCCGCTGCCGGACCCCCTGCCGCGCCCGGACGACGCGGACGCGGCACGTCCGCAGAACGCCGGCTCCGACGCGCCCGCGTGGACCACGGTGCTCGCGGACGCGCCGCCGTACGTCGACCCGTCCTCGGCCGCCGCGCGCGCCGCCCGCACCGCCCGCGAGGAGGGACGCGACGAGGACGCCGACCTGCTCGACAAGGCGGCGGCGCACGTCTCCGCGCGCTGGCTCGGCCCGACCGACACGGCGGCGGACGTCCGCGCCTGGGTCGACGCCGCCCGCGCGGCCGGCCGCACGCCCGTGCTCGTGACGTACGCGATCCCCGACCGCGACTGCGGCAGCCACTCCGCCGGCGGGCTCACGACGCACGAGGAGTACGCGGCGTGGGCGGACGACGTCGCGGCCGGGCTGGCCGGCGCGCGCGCCGTCGTCGTCGTCGAGCCCGACGCCCTGCTGCACCTCGAGCGGTGCGGCGACCGCGACGCACGCCTCGAGGTCCTGCGGCACTCCGTCGACGCGTACGTGGCCGCCGGTGCCGAGGTGTACCTCGACGCGGCGAGCAGCAACAGCTTCGGCTGGAGCGCCGACGCGCTGCGCGACATGGCGCTGCGGCTGCGCGCCGCGGGCGTCGACCGGGCCGCCGGGTTCGCCGTCAACACCGCGAACTTCCAGCGCAGCGAGCACGAGGTCGCCTACGGGCGGTACCTGTCGGCGCTCCTGGGCGGTGCGGCGTTCGTCGTCGACACGTCCCGCAACGGCAACGGGCCGCTCGCGGGCGAGGAGGGCACCGAGTGGTGCAACCCGCCCGGCCGCGCTCTCGGCGCCCGCCCCGGCGCGACGGGCACCGGTCCGCACGTCGCCGACCTGTGGGTGAAGACCGTCGGGCTCTCCGACGGCACGTGCCGCGGCGGCCCGCCGGCGGGGCGGTTCTGGGAGGAGTACACGCTCGGCCTCGCCGCGCGCGCGGACTGGTGAGCGTCACCCGGCTGCCGCGCCCCCGTTTGACGGCGGTGGTGCGCCGTCGGACGCTGGGAGGTCGGTGACCGCGCCCGCGGACCCGCCCGCACCGCCGCTGGAGAGCCCGTGACGTCGACGCACCCGCCCGCCGCCGGTGACGGGTCCGTCGCCGGCGCGCGTCCGGGCGCCGACGACCCGCCCGCCGCCGACGGGCTCCCCGGCCGGGTGCCCGTGCCCGTGCGGGGCGCGCTCGTCGTCGGTGCGGTGGTCCTCGTGCTCGCCGGGCTGGGCAGTCTGCTGCGGCCCGGCGGCGCGGGCGCCGCCGTCGCGACGTCCGTGTACGTGGCGGTCGAGCTGCTCGCGGCCGGGCTCGTCGTCGCGCGGGCCGTGCGCGTGCGTGCCGAGCGGCGCGCGTGGGTGCTGATGTCGGCCGCGCTCGTGCTGCACCCGGTGAGCGAGTTCGCGGCGACGCTCGCGCCCGTGCGGGCCGACGCGCCGGCGGTCACGGCCGCCGCGGTGGTGCTGCCGGTCGTCTACTACGGGCTCGCGGTGGCGTGCGTCGTCGCGATCGTCTCGGACCGGCTCGTCGTGCGCGCGCCCGTGGTGTGGCTCGACACCGCCATCGCCGCGTGCGGCCTGTTCGCGGTCGGGGCGGTGCTCGTCGTGCCCGGCCCCGACGGCGGCGGCACGCCGTGGCTCACCCTCGTGCACCTGGTCGGGCCGCTGCTCATGCTGTCGGCGCTCGTCGGCGGGCTCGTGGCGCTCGCGGCGCGACCGTCGCCCGCGTGGTGGACGCTCGCCGCCGGGTTCGCGCTGCTGTCCGCGTCGCCGACCCTCGCCACCGCGCGGGCAGGGTGGACCGTCGTGGGCGGCGCGGACCCCGCGGACCTCGTGACGAGCGCCGGCCTGCTCGTCGTCGCCGCGGGCGCGTGGATGTCCGGGCCGCTGCCGCCGGGCACGACCCGTCCCCTGCCGAGCCTCGGCATGCCGCTGTCGTTCCTCGTCGCCGCGCTGGTGGTCCTCGCGCTCGACCTCGTCGCGCCCGTCGCGCCGCTCGCGCAGGCGGCGGCCACGGCCACGCTCGCGGCCGGCACGGGACGGCTCGTCATCGCCGTCCGCTGGGCGCAGCGCATCGGCCGCAAGGAGCGCGCGCTCAACCGCTCGCTGGTCGAGGCGCACGAGCACGCGGTCGCCGCGGCCAACGCCAAGAGCGCGTTCCTCGCCAACATGAGCCACGAGATCCGTACGCCCATGAACGCCGTCATCGGGATGACCGGCCTGCTGCTTGAGACCGACCTCGACGACGAGCAGCGCGAGTACGCGCACACCGTGCGGCTCAGCGGCAACCTGCTGCTCGACCTCATCAACAACGTGCTCGACCTGTCGAAGCTCGAGGCCGGCGGCCTGGTGCTCGAGGACCACGCGTTCGACCTCACCGCCGCGGTGGACGACTCCGTGAGCCTGCTCGCGCACGCCGCCGACGCGTCCGGCGTCGCGCTCGTCGTCGACGTCGACCCCGCGTGCCCCGCGTGGGTGCACGGCGACGACACCCGGCTGCGGCAGGTCCTCGTCAACCTGGTCGGGAACGCCGTGAAGTTCACGCACGACGGCGACGTCGTCGTGCGCGTGGCCCCGGACCCCGCGGCGCCCGGGGCGCTGCGGTTCGCGGTCGCCGACGACGGCATCGGCATCCCGCCGGACCGGCTCGACCGGCTGTTCCGGCAGTTCAGCCAGGTCGACGCGTCCACCACGCGCCGGTACGGCGGCACCGGCCTGGGGCTCGCGATCAGCCGCGCGATCGTCGAGCTCATGGGCGGCGACCTCACCGTCGAGTCGCAGGTGGGCCGCGGGTCGACGTTCGCGTTCACGGTCGTGCTGCCCGAGGTGCCCGCGCCGGCGCCCGCGTCCACCACGCCCGCCGTCCTGCGCGGCCGCACCGCCGTCGTCGTCGAGGACAACGCGACCAACCGGCGGATCCTCGTGCAGCAGCTCGACCGGTGGGGGCTCACGTGCCGCGCGTACGCGTCGGCGGAGGAGCTGCTCGACGCGCTGCCGCACGTCCCGCGTCCCGACCTCGCCGTGCTGGACATGAAGCTGCCCGGTCTCAGCGGCGCGCAGGCGGCCGCGCGGCTGCGGGCGCAGCCACGGTGGTCCGGCGTCCCCCTCGTGCTGCTCAGCAGTCTCGGCGACGTCCTCACGACCGACGAGCGCGCGCCGTTCGCGGCGCTGCTGACCAAGCCCGTGCGCGCCGCCGACCTGCGGCGCGTCGTCACGGACGTCGTCGCCGGCCGGCGGTCCGAGCCGCGCCCCGCGACCCCGCGCCCCGCCGGTGCGTCGCTGCGCGTGCTCGTCGTCGAGGACAACGCCGTGAACCGCACCATGGCGCAGCGCATGCTCGCCCGCATGGGCCACGACGTCGCGACGGCCGACGACGGTGCGCAGGCCGTCGCCCGCACCGCCGACGAGCGGTTCGACGCCGTCCTCATGGACATCCACATGCCCGTGCTCGACGGGCTCGAGGCGACGCGCGCGATCCGCGCCCGCGGCGCCGGCGCCCACCAGCCCGTCGTCGTGGCGCTCACCGCGAGCGCCACCGCGCAGGACCAGCGCGCCGCCGCGCAGGCCGGCATGGACGACTTCCTCACCAAGCCGTTCCGCAGCGACGACCTCGCGCGCGTGCTCGCGCGGATCACGCCGCGCGCGTGGGCGCCGGGGGAGCGGGAGGACGAGGACGCGTCGAGCCCGGTCGACGCCGAGGCCGACGGGGCGCCCGTCGTCGACCTCCGCCTGCTCGCGATGGCGCGGGAGGTGGACGCCGAGTCGGACGAGCGGCTGCTCGACGGGTTCGTCGCCGAGTGCGCCGCCGGCACGGCCGCGCTCGCGGACGCCGCGCGGGAGGGCGACGCGTCGCGCGCGGCGACGGTCGCGCACCGGTGGGTCGGCGGGTGCGCGGCGCTCGGCGCGCTGCCGCTCGCGCACCTGCTGCGGGCCGTCGAGCGGGACGCGCGCGCCGGCCGGCTGCCGGACGCCGGCACGCTGGCGGCGGTCACGGCGGCGGCGGACGAGGTCGTCGCGGCGGTCCGCACGCCCTGACGGCGCCGGTCAGTCGTCCGCGCGGCGGCGTTCGAGGAGGAGCACGTCGCGCCACGTGCCCGCGCGGGGCCCGTGGGTCATGCGCCCCAGCCGCTCGCGCCGGCCGACGACGCGGAAGCCGACGGACGTGTGCAGCGCGACGCTCGCCGTGTTCTCGGGGAAGACGCCGGCCTGCACGGTCCATATCCCGCCGCGGTCCGCGGAGTCCAGCAGCGCGGTCAGCAGCGTGCGACCCACGCCGCGGCCGTGCGCGTCGGGGTGCACGTAGACGGACACCTCGACGACGCCGGCGTACACGGCCCGCTCGGACGTCGGGCTCACGGCCACCCAGCCGAGCACGCGGTCGGTGCCGCGCAGGGTGCCGGCGTCGTCGACCGCGACGAGGCGGTGCTCGGGCAGCTTCGCGGCGTCGAACCGCTCCCAGTCGGGCGGCTCCGGCTCGAGCGTGGACTCGCCGGTCGCGATGCCCAGGGCGTAGACGTCGCGGACCTCCGGCCAGTGCGCGGCGGTCATGGGGACGACGCGGACGCCGGCGGGCGCGGGGGCGGGGGAGGGGGCGTCGGTCACGCCGACATGCTGCCGCAGCGGCTCCGCGGGGGCGCGACGGCACGGGGTCCCGGACCCCTGCCCGACTCGTCCGCTCTGTACGCATCCGTGCCGAACCTCTACCGTCGGGCACGGCGACACCGGCGGCACGACGCCGCCGCACCAGGGGGGTGCCATGCCAACCACCGACCGTCGGCGTGCCCTGCGCACGCGGACCCTCACCGTCGCGGCCTGCGCCGCGCTGCTCGTCCTGCCGGCCACGCTGCCGGCCGCGGGCGCGACCGACGCCGTGACGGACCCGGTCACCGACCCGGCCACCGCCGCGGTCGCCGACCCGGCCACCGTCCCGGCTCCCGCGGCCGAGGCCGCCGCCGTCCCGCCCTACCTCGACCCCGCGCTGCCGGTCGCGACGCGGGCCCAGGACCTGCTCTCGCGCATGAGCCTGAACGAGAAGATCGGCCAGATGACGATGGTCGGCACCCGGTGGATCACCTCGGGCGCCCTGTCGGGCGGCGGCGTCGGCTTCGTGTTCGCCGGCGGCAGCTCCACGGTGTCGCCGAACACGCCGACGGGGTGGGCCGACCGGTACGACACGCTGCAGCGCGCGGCGCTCTCGAGCCGGCTCGGCGTGCCGATGCTGTTTGCCGCGGACGCGGTGCACGGGTTCGGCAACCTGCCGGGCGCGACGGTCGTCCCGCACCAGATCGGGCTCGGCGCGACGCACGACCCCGCCGTGGTGGGGCGCGTGGGCGACGTCGTGGCGCGCGAGCTGTCGGCGATGGGCGTCGACCTGAACTTCTCGCCGGTGGTCGCCGTCGCGCGGGACGACCGGTGGGGGCGCACGTACGAGTCGTTCGGCGAGGACCCGGCGGCCGTCTCGACGCTCTCCGCGGCGCTGGTCCGCGGCCTGCAGGGCGCGTCGGTGGCGGACCGCGACCAGGTCCTCGCCAACGCGAAGCACTACCTCGCCGACGGCGGCACCACGGGCGGCGAGGACCGCGGCGACGCGGCGCTCACGGACGCGCAGGTCCGCGCGGTGCACCTGCCGCCGTTCCGGGCCGCCGTCGACGCGGGCGCGGCGACGGTGATGGTCAGCTACTCCTCGATCCGCGGCGAGCGTGTGCACGGCTCGCGGCGGTGGATCACGGACGTGCTCAAGGGCGAGCTGCGCTTCGGCGGCGTCGTGATCTCCGACTACGGCGGCATCGACTACCTCGACGGCGACCGGTACGACGTGTCGGGCTACGACGTGCGCACCGCGATCAACGCGGGCGTCGACGTCGTCATGGTCCCGGACGACTGGCAGCACTTCCGCTCCGTGGCCGTGGCGGAGGTGCAGGCCGGGCGCATCCCGGTGTCGCGCATCGACGACGCGGTGCGGCGCGTGCTCACGGCGAAGATCGCGAAGGGGCTGCTGGAGCAGCCGCTGGCCGACCGGGGGCGGCTCGGCGAGATCGGGTCGGCCGCGCACCGGGCGGTCGCGCGCGAGGCGGTGCGCGGGTCGGTCGTCGTGCTGAAGAACGAGTGGGGCGTGCTGCCGCTGCCGACGAGCGCCAGCCGCATCCTGGTCGCCGGCGTGGCCGCGGACGACGTCGGGCGGCAGTCCGGCGGGTGGACGCTCGGCTGGCAGGGGGCGCCCGGCAACGCGATGCCGGGGACGACGATCCTCGAGGGCGTGCGCGCCGCGGCGTCCGGCACGGTGACGTACTCCCCGGACGGCAGCGCCGCCGACGGCAGCTTCCAGAGCGCGGTCGTGGTGGTCGGGGAGGAGCCGTACGCCGAGTACGAGGGCGACGCGACGGGCGACATGCGCCTGTCCGCCCGCGACCGCGCCGTCATCGACCGCGTCGCCGCGGCGGGCGTCCCGATCACGCTCGTGCTGCTCACGGGGCGCCCGCTCGACGTCAACGAGGAGCTGCACAAGGTCCGCGCGGCGGTCGTCGCGTGGCTGCCCGGCACGGAGGGGGACGGCGTGACCGACGTGCTGTTCGGCGACGTGCTGCCGACCGGCACGCTGCCGGTGACCTGGCCGTACGACGCCGTGCAGCAGCCGATCAACGCGGGCGACGGCAAGAACGCGCTGTTCCCGCTCGGGCACGGGCTGCGGTACCCGACGTCGCAGTCGGCGTACGCGACGATCGGCGCCGCGCTGTACGACGACCAGCGCGGCACGCAGGTCGAGGCGTGCACCGACACCGGCTGCGGGCAGGCCGTGGCGCACCTGGCGGACGGGGACTTCGTCGGCTGGTTCGACGTCGACCTCGGCGCCACGTCGCCGCGCAGCGTGAGCGTGCGGGTCGCGTCCGGCGCGACCGCGTCCGGGACCCTCGAGGTCCGCCGGGACACGAACCGCGGCCCGCTGCTGGCCCGGGTGCCGATCTCGCCGACCGGCGGGTGGCAGCGCTGGGAGACGCGCACGGTCCCGCTGACGGGCTCCGCCACGGGCGTGCACCGCGTGTACCTGCAGGTCGTCGGCCCGGCGAGCGGCGCCGAGGTCGGCAACGTCGGCTGGCTGCGGTTCGCCCGCTGACGCGTCCACGAGCCGCGCCACCAGGGGGAGACCATGACCGCCACCGACCGTCGGGGCGCCGCGCGCGCCCGCACGCGCACCCGCGTCCCGTCCCGCACCCGCGTCCCGACCCGCACCCGGGTCCTGACCCGCACCCGCGTCCGCACCCTGCTCGCCGGCGCCGCCGCCGTGGCCGTCGTCGTGCCGCTGCTCGCGCTGCCCGCCGCCCCGCCCGCGCACGCCGCTCCGCCCCTGCAGGCCGCCGCGACCGCGCCGTACCGGGACCCGGCCCTGCCGGCCGCCGCCCGCGCGGACGACCTCCTCGCGCGCATGACGCTCGACGAGAAGATCGGCCAGATGACGCTCGTCGAGCGCAAGTGGCTCACGGCGGAGGCGCTGTCGAGCGGGTGGGTCGGGGTCGGGTTCTCGTCGGGGTCGTCGGAGCCCACGAGCAACACGCCGACCGGCTGGGCGGACCTGTACGACGGGCACCAGCGCTCCGCGCTGCGCAACCGGCTGGGCATCCCGATGCTCTACGCGGTCAACGCCGTGCACGGGTTCGGCAGCCTGCGCGGCGCGACGGTCGTGCCGCACCAGATCGGCCTCGGCGCGACCGGCGACCCGGCGCTCGTCGAGGACCTGGGCCGCATGGTCGCGCGCGAGGTCACCGCGCTCGGGATGGACGCGAACTGGTCGCCCGTCACGGCGGTGGTGCGCAACGACCGGTGGGGGCGCACGTACGAGTCGTTCGGCGAGGACCCCGCCGCGGTCGCCGCCCTCTCGGCGGCGTACGTGCGCGGGTTCCAGGGCGCCTCGGTGGCCGACCGCGACGCGGTGCTCGCCGGCGCCAAGCACTACCTCGGCGACGGCGGCACGACCGGCGGCGTGGACCGCGGTGACACCGCGCTGACGCGGGCGCAGGTGGAGGCGCTGCACCTGCCGCCGTTCCGGGCGGTCGTCGACGAGGGCGTCGGGGTCGTCATGGCGTCGTTCTCGTCGATCTCCGGCGAGCGCGTCCACGGGTCGCGGTACTGGGTGACGGACGTGCTCAAGGGCCGCCTCGGCTTCGACGGGTTCGTGGTCTCCGACTACGGCGGCATCGACTTCCTCGACGGCGACGCGAGCAGCATCTCGGCGTACGACGTGCGGACCTCGATCAACGCGGGCATCGACCTCGTCATGGTCCCGGACGAGTGGCGCGAGTTCCACGCGCTCGTGGTCCGGGAGGTCGAGGCGGGCCGGATCCCGACGTCCCGCATCGACGACGCGGCCCGGCGCGTGCTGACGGCGAAGTTCCGCAAGGGCCTGTTCGAGGCGCCGTTCGCGGACCGGTCGCGGCTCGGCGAGGTCGGGTCGGCCGCCCACCGGGCGCTCGCGCGCCGGGCGGTCGCCGCGTCCACCGTCGTCCTGAAGAACGACTGGGGCGTGCTGCCGCTGCCGCGCAGCGCGAGCAAGGTGCTCGTCGCGGGCGTGGCGGCGGACGACGTCGGCCGGCAGTCGGGCGGCTGGACGCTGGGCTGGCAGGGGCAGACCGGCAACGCCCAGCCCGGGACGACGGTCCTCGAGGGTGTGCGCGCGGCGACGACGGGCACGGTCACGTACTCGCCGGACGGCAGCGCCGCCGACGGCAGCTACCAGAGCGCCGTCGTCGTCGTGGGGGAGGACCCGTACGCCGAGTGGCACGGGGACGACGCGGGCGACATGCGGCTGTCCGCGCGCGACCGGGCCGTCATCGACCGGGTCGCGGCCGCCGGTGTCCCGATCACGCTCGTGCTGCTCTCCGGGCGCCCGCTCGACGTCAACGAGGAGCTGCACCAGGTGCGCGCGGCCGTCGCCGCGTGGCTGCCGGGCACCGAGGGTGACGGCGTGACCGACGTGCTCTACGGCGCGGTCCCGCCGACCGGCCGGCTGCCCGTGACGTGGCCGTACGACGCCGTGCAGCAGCCGATCAACGCGGGCGACGGCAAGAACGCGCTGTTCCCGCTCGGCCACGGGCTGGGCTACCCGGCCACGGCCTCGCCGTACGCGACCCTCGGCGCGTCGTTCTACGACGACCAGCGCGGCACGCAGGTCGAGGCGTGCGCCGACACCGGCTGCGGGCAGGCCGTCGGCCACCTCGCGCACGGGGACTTCGTCGGCTGGTTCGACGTCGACTTCGGCGCCGCGTCGCCGCGGTCCGTGTCGGTGCGCCTGGCGTCCGGCGCGACGGCGTCGGGGACGCTCGAGGTGCGGCGCGACACGAACCTGGGACCGCTGCTGGCGCGGGTGCCGATCACCCCGACCGGGGGCTGGCAGCGCTGGGAGACGCGCACGGTGCCGCTGACGGGGTCCGTGACGGGGGTGCGCCGCGTGTACCTGCAGGTCGTCGGCCCGGCGAGCGGCGCCGAGGTCGGCAACGTGAGCTGGGTGCGGTTCGCCCGCTGACGCCCGGCCCGCGCCGCCGACGCGACGGGCGGTGGTGCGCCGCACCAC
>NZ_JBHUZW010000029.1:0-38614 GCF_042667215.1 Cellulomonas sp. NPDC057328
CCCCCGGCGAGCGCGCCGGAGGCTGGTCGAGGAGCTCGTGCAGGGGTCGTACGCCCTCGTCGCCGACCGGGCGCCCACGACGTCGCAGTGATGCGGGAGCCGCCGTCGTCGGAGGTGGACGACGCCTCCTGGCGGGAGACGTCGGTCGAATCCGCGTCGGACGCCGGCCTGGACGAGAGCGACATCAGGGCGTCACCGAACCTCCCGCAGCCCATCTCCGCCGCCTTGTCGATGGTGACGTGGTCGAGCAGGACCTCGTCTTCGGGCGGCACACCCTCTCTGTCGGTCTCCGCAAGAAGGTCCGGAACGCCGGAGCGCGTTCGTCGACGATGAGATCCTCGAAGTGCTGCGGGTCATCGATCAGCGAGGGGTAGCCCCACAGCGCCGATACGGGGCCCCGGGAGCCGTCGAGGAACTGCGCGAAGCGCCACGACGACGGTACGCGTCCGTCGACCACGTCGAGCAGATCGAACGGCACCCAACCGACGTGAGTGCCTCGTGTGACGAGGAGAGCCGTCAGCGTGCCGCGCGCAAAGCTCGACGCATGCACCACGTACACAACTTCCTGGTGCAGCTGTAGAGATTCAGTCGAGTGCCGCCCAGCCGTCCTCCGCATCCCGACGATGATTCATCGACGTGTGTTGAGAGACTTCCGGTACTGGAGACAGCTCTGTGCCCGGTGTCGCTCGAGCCGGGACGGCCGGCTCAGGCCCCTGGTGGCCGCTGACGGTCCCCTCTGACCGCACTCCCGCGTCGAGGACCGGCTCGGCGGGCGAGACGCCGTCAGCCGTCGCCGCGTGCCGCTCGCTCGAGCGCGGCGATGTCGATCTTCGTCATGCCGTAGGTCGCGGTGACCACGCGCTGCGCCGCGTCCGGGTCGAGGCCGTACATGTGGTGCTCGGCGATGGCGGCCGTGATCTGCCAGGTGAGGCCGAACCGGTCGGTGACCCACCCGCACTCGGCCGGCTGACCACCCTCGCTCAGCGCGTCCCACAGGCGGTCGATCTCCTCCTGCGTGTCGCACTGCACGAGCAGGCTGATGCCTTCGGAGAAGGCGAAGTCCGCCCCGCCGTTCACGGCCAGGTAGGTCCGTCCCAGCATCTCGAACCTCATGGTGCGGACCTCCCCCTCAGGACCGGGCTCACCAGGGCCGAAGCGGGTGACACCCGTGATCCGCGAGCCGGGCAGCAGGTCGGTGTAGAACCGGACCGCCTCCTCGACCCGGGTCGGGAAGGCGAGGTGGGTGATGACGTCCTTCACGGATCGGTCCTCCTGAGGTTGCGCGGCGCCGGCGGTCCATCCGCCTTCCCAGCACGACCGGACGGCACGACGGAAGTCATCGGCCTGTCGTGCCGATGACTTCCGGTGCGCGGGCGGTCGCGGCTCACGTCCCTGTGCGCGGGTGGTGGGCGCACCGTCTGCGGCCTCCATGCCGGCGACCCACGCCTCGACGTCCGCCGGCGGGGAGCGGAGCTGCCGACCGACGCGGAAGCCGCGCGGTCCCCGCCCCTTGGAGCGCACGTCGTACAGGGCCTGTGGGGAGACCGAGAGGTCCTTGACGAGCTCGGCCACGGGCGTCGTCGCCTGCGTGGGCGACGTCACGTCCCACCGGCACCGGCCTGGCCGGCGCCGACCTGACCGACGAGCAGAAGCAGCTGCTGCTCGACGTCGTCGCGAACTGGGTCGGCTCCGCCGACGAGCAGACCGCCACCGACGCCCTGGCCGAGATCGAGGCCACGCTCGACGGGACGTACGTGAGCTGGTCCGGCGCGATGGTGCAACGACATGACGCAGGGCGACGGGATCTCCTTCCTGATCTCCGGCCCGGGCGGGCGACGACCTCCGAGTTTCGTCCCGGCGCACGTGAGCCGGCCCGTCACCCGTCGGACCGAGCACCGCGATCGGCCGGCGGGCCACCTGCAGGACGCCCGCCGCCCGGGACCTGGGCGTCGTCCTCCCCGAGGCCGGACAGGCCCGCGTCCTCCCGGGTGTCGCCCGCGTCGAGCGTCGCCGACAGGTCGGCGAGCACGACCTGCGCACCTGCGTCCACGCCGGACGTCACCTCGGTGAGCTCCGTGCCCGTGGCGCCGACCTCGATCTCGACCGTGCGCACGGTGCCGTCGTCCGCGAGGACCTGCACCGACGTCGTCCCGCCGGACGTGCGCAGCGCGGAGGTCGGGACCGTGAGGACGTCCTGCGCCGCGGCGACCGCGACGTCGACCTGCGCGGACGCGTCGTCGAGCACGCGCGCGTCCGTCGGGTCGAGCGTCACCAGCACCGGGTACGCGGGGGTGGACGTCTCGGAGACGTCGAGCACGCCGACGCTGCTCACCGTGCCGGTCAGGTCCGCGTCCGTGGTGCCGACGCGCACGCGCGCGTCCTGGCCGACGGCCACGGCGTCGACGGACGTCAGCGGGACGGTCACCTCGACGACGTGCCCGTCGCCGCCCAGCACGGTGACGACCTGCGTGGTGGACGACGCGCTGACCGTGTCGCCCGGTGCGACCGCAACCGCGCCGACCGTGCCCGCGACCGGGCTGGTCAGCGTGGCGAGCGTCGCCTCGTGCTCGGCGACGGCGAGCTCCTGCTCGCGCAGGGCGACCTGGGCGCGAGCGGCCAGGACGGTGGCGGCGGTCGCGACGACGGCCGTCGTGCCGGTGGCGGAGCCGCCGGTCGTGCCACCCGTCGAGCCGGGGCCGGAGGACCCGCCGACGTCGGCGGAGGTCGTCCCGGCCCCGCCCGACGCGGAGGCCGCACCCGGCGTGGCGGAGGCCTCCGCGCGACCGGAACCCGGGGCGGTGCCCGACTCCCCGCCATCCCCAGCCCCGGTGCCGGATCCGCTGCCCGCACCGGCCGCGGCCGCGGCGTCGACCGTCGCCGCGAGCTCCTGCACGGCCGCGTCGAGCGCCGTGCCGGCCACGTCGAGCGCGGCCAGCGGGTCGGCGAGGGCGCCGCCCGCCGAGGTGAGCGCGGTCTGGCACGCGGCGAGCAGGGCCTGCGCGTCGTCGAGCGCCACGGCGCCGGGCGCCGCGGGCGGCGCCGCCGTCGTCGGCGTGCCGGTGCCCGTCCCCGCGGTCGCGTCCGCGTCGGCGGAGGCCGCGGCGCCGTCCTCGCCGGTGTCCGTCTCCCCCGCGTCGGCGACCACGACCGCGTCGGCGTCGACGGCGAGGAAGGCCGTGCACGTGTCCCCCGACCAGGCGTCGGAGACGCCCGCGACCGCGGTCGCCAGCGCGTCGTACGCCGCCAGGAGCTGGTCCTGCGCCGCCGTGACGGCCGCCCGGGCGTCGGCGACCGTCGTCGACGGCGCGGCCGTCGCGTCGTCGGCCGGCGTTCCGGTGGTCGCTGCGAGCAGCGTCGAGGCCGCGGTGGCCGGTGCCGCGCCCGCCGTCGCCGCGACGGTCCGCACAGCGGCGGTGGTGGCCGTGGTCGCGGCGGCCGGCGTCGCCGTCGCGCCAGCCGTCGTGGTCCCGGCCGCGGCTGACCGGGAGGTCGAGGCGCCGCCGGTCGACGCGCTCGCCGACGCCGTGCCGGTGGCCTGCGAGGTGAGGTCGTCCTCGAGGCGCTGCTGCGCGTCGGCGAGCGCGGACCCGGCGTCCTCGACGGCCGCCGCGAGGTCGGCCGGGTCGAGCGTCGCGAGGGTCTGGCCCGCGGTGACGACGTCACCCACGGCGACGTCCACGGTGGCGACCGTGCCGGCCACCGCGAAGGCGGCGTCGCGGCGGGTCGCGGACGTGACCGTGCCGACGGCCGTCACCGTCTGGGAGACGGTGCCCGTCGCGACGGTCGCGGTGCGGTACCGCGCGGCGTCCTCCCCGTGGCTGAGCGCGACCGCTGTCCCGCCGCCGGCGACCGCCAGTGCGAGGACGCCCGCGGTGACGGCGACGACGCTGCGCCGCCCGCTGCGCCGCCCGCTGCGCCGCCCCCGCGCGGCACCCGTCGCGGGCACCGCCGGCGCGTCCGTGGATCGAGGGACCTCGTGCGTGTCACGCATCGGTGCCCTCCCCCGCGGTCGCGTCGCCGGGTCGCCCGCCGGCGCCGCCTCGGCCCGCCGGTGCGGTGCTGCACCCGTCGGCGCCGGGGTCCGTCAGCGCGACGGAGGTCGCGGTGACGGCGCCGGCGTCGTCGGCCTCGCCGCGGACGGTCGCGCAGCGGCCCACCGTGAGCACGGCGGCGTCGGCGGCGACGGTGCGCGTGTAGGTGGTCGCGTCGTCGACGGTGACATCCTGCGTGGTCGACGTCCCGTCCGGCGACGTGACCGCCACCGTGAGGGCCGTGCCCGACACGGCCGTGACGGTCCCCGTGGTCCCGCCGGCCCATCCGCCGCGCCCGCCCGGGCCTCCGCCGGGTGCGCCGGTCGGGGCGTCCGTCGGGGCGTCGGCAGGTGGCTGCGGTGCGTCCGTCGGCCGATCCGTCGGCGCGCCGTCGGGTGCGCCGCCCAGCGGCCGTGTGCCGCCCGGGCCGACCCCCGAGCCGGCGGCGCACACGCCGTCGACCGGGTCGCTCACCGTCACCGCGGTCGCGGCGTCCGTACCGTCGCCGGCGCCGCCCGCGGCGCCCGCGGCGCCGGGCGTACCGGTCGTCACGGTGACGCACACGCCGGTCGTCACGTCGGCGAGCGTCGCGGCGGCCGTCGTCGTGAAGGTCGTCGCGTCGGTCCACGTGACGGCAGTCTGGCTGTCGACGCCCTGGACCTGCGCGGTGGTGCCGTCCAGGGCGACGACCTCGCCGCGCACGCCGCCGGTGCCGCGGGGTGCGTCGCCGTCGCCGGGCGCGTCGGCCGGGGCGTCGGCGGCGGCGTCACCGGTGGACGCAGGGGTGGGGTCGTCGGCGGCGGTGGCCTGCTGGCCGCACGCGGCGAGCAGCACCGCGAGGACGGTCGCGCCCACGGCGGCGGGCACGGCGGTGCGCCGCCGGCCGGCGGGGTTCCGGGTGGTGGGGTGCATGGGGTTCTCCTTCGGGAACGAGCCCGGACGGGCGGGTCGGTGGGTGCGTGGTCGGGGCGTGCGCGGGGACGTCACTGCGCGCGCAGGGCGTCGATGGGTGCGAGGCGCGCCGCGCGGGCCGCCGGGTAGACGCCGAAGACGAGGCCGATGACGACGGCCACGACCACCGAGCCGGCGACGGCGAGGCCGGACACGACGACGGACGAGCCGAGCACGGACGGCAGCACGCGTGCGGCCACGACGCCGACGGCGACGCCGAGCACGCCCCCCGTCAGGCCGAGCACGGACGCCTCGACGAGGAACTGCCGGCGGATCGCCCCGGGCGGCGCGCCCAGCGCCTTGCGCAGGCCGATCTCGCGGGTCCGCTCGGTGACGGACACGAGCATGATGTTCATGACGCCGATGCCCCCGACCAGCAGGGACAGCGCCGCGACGCCCGTGAGCAGGACGGTCAGCGTGCGGTAGACCGCGGTGGCCGTGGAGACGAGCGCGTCCTGGGACGCGACGGTGAAGTCGGCGGCGTCCGCGTCGGTCGCGCCGTGCAGCGCGACCAGCAGCTGCTCGACCTCCTGCGCCGCGGCGGACAGCCGGTCGCCCGACGCCGCCTGCACGTAGATCGTCGAGACCGCGGTGCGGGACGACCCTCCGACGAGCTGTTCGGCGGCCGTCGACAGCGGCACGAGGGCCACGTCGTCGAGGTCGCTCGAGCCGCTCGCGCCGGCCTCGGCGAGCACGCCGACGACCGTCAGGTCGGTGCCACCGACCGTGACGACCTGGCCGACCACGCGCGTGGTGCCGAACAGCTGCTCGGCGGTCTCGGGCCCGAGCACGACGACGCCCGCACGGTCGAGGTCGTCGTCCGTCGTGAGGAACCGGCCGGAGGCCACCTCCCGCCCCCGCACGTCGAGCCACGCGGCGGTGGTGCCGGTGACGGCCGTCGTCCAGTTGCTGTCGCCGGACTCGAGCGTGAGCTGCGCGGTCTTCTCCGCGGCGACGCCGGCGACGTCGGGTGCGACGACGGACGAGTCGATCGCCTCGGCGTCGCCGCGCGTGAGCGTGGTGCCGCTGCCGAAGCCGCCCCGCACGCCGGAGGAGTCGGTGCTCGAGCCCGGCGTGACGATGAGCAGGTCGGACCCGAGCGCGCTGATCTGCGCGCTCACGTCCTTCTGCGTGCCCAGGCCGAGCCCGACGGTCAGGACGACCGCGGCGACGCCGATGAGGATGCCGAGCACGGTGAGGGTCGAGCGCAGCGCGTGCGCGCGGACCGCCGCGAGGCCGGTGCGCAGGGTCTCCGTCCAGGTCACGAGGCCACCGCCCGACCCGGTCCGTCGGCGACGACCTCGCCGTCCGCGACCCGCACGACCCGCCCCGCGCGGGCGGCGACGTCGTGCTCGTGCGTGATGAGCACGACCGTGCGGCCGGCCGCGTGCAGCGCGTCGAGCAGGCTCAGCACGTCGGCGGTGGACGTCGAGTCGAGGTTGCCCGTCGGCTCGTCCGCGAGGACGAGCGCCGGGTCCCCGACGAGCGCCCGGGCGACCGCGACGCGCTGCTGCTGCCCGCCGGACAGCTCGCCCGGGCGGTTGTCGACCCGGTCGCCGAGCCCGACGCGCGCCAGGGCGTCGTGCGCGCGCTCGCGCCGCTCCGCCGCGGGCACACCGCCGTAGACCAGCGGGAGCTCGACGTTGCGCCACGCGGGCAGCGCGGGCAGCAGGTGGAACTGCTGGAAGACGAAGCCGATGTGCCGGTTGCGGATGCGGGCCAGCTCGGCCTCGTCGAGCGCGGACACGTCCTCGCCGGCGAGCCGGTAGGTGCCGGCGGTCAGGGTGTCGAGGCAGCCGAGGACGTTCATGAGCGTCGACTTGCCGGACCCGGAGGGGCCCACGACGGCGACGTACTCGCCCGTCGTGATGCGCAGGTCGACCCCGCGCAGCGCCTCGAACTCGACGGCGCCCGTGCGGTACGTCTTGCGCGCGCCCACCAGCTCGAGGACGGGTGCGTCGGCGGCGTGCGGTGCGCCGGGGGCCAGGAGCAGCTCAGTCATCGCCGCCGCCCATCGGTCCGCCGGGGAACCCGGCGCCGCCGTCGGGTGGCGTGAAGCCCTCCGGCGGTGCGCCGGGCGCCTGCCCCTGGCCGCCGTCGGTCCCGCCGCCCCCGCTCTGCCCGGCGCGGCCCGCGAACACCGTCATGACGACCTCGTCGCCCTCGGCCAGCCCGGAGACGACCTCGACGACGTCGCCCGACGCCTCGCCGACCTCGACGGCGACCTCCTCGGTCCCGTCCGCGGTGAGGCGGGTGACCGTCGTCGTGCCGTCGTCGCCGGTCGAGACGGCGGCGGACGGGACGGTCAGCACGTCGGTGCGCCGCTCGTAGACGATCGCGACGTCCACGGTCACGCCGTCGTGCAGGCCGTCGGGTGTGCCGGTCACCTGGACCGTCACGGGGTACGCGGCGGTGCCCGACGTGCTGCTGGAGACGAGCCCGACCTCGGCGACCGTGCCGAAGACGGTGCCGGTGAGGTCGTCGGAGGTGATCTCGACCTGGTCGCCGGCGGCGACGTGCGCGGCGTCCGCCTCGCCGACGGTGGCGTCGACCTGCCAGCCGTCCGTGCCCACGACCGTGAACGCCGCGACGGAGGTCGTGGCCGAGGCTCCCGACGTCCCGCCCGGGGACGCCGCCGAGGACGACGCGCCCGAGGCCCCGGTGGTCGTCGCGCCCGTGGTGCCCGAGTCGACGACGTCGCCGACGGTCACGCCGACGGACGTCACCACGCCTGCGACCGGCGACACGAGCGTCGCCGCGGCGACGTCGGCCACGGCTCCGTCCACGTCGGCCTGCGCGACCGCGACCTGCGCGACCGCCGCGTCGACGGCGGCCTGCGCCGCGTCGCTCCCGTCATCCGCGTCCTGCGCCGCGTCCAGGTCTGCCTGCGCCTCGGCGAGCGTGGCCCGTGCCTGCAGCACGGCCGCGTCGAGGTGGAGCGTGTCGACGGTCGCCAGCGTCTGGCCGGCGGTGACCGTGTCCCCGGCGGCGACGGCCACCGCGGTCACCGTGCCCGCCACGGTGAACGACACGTCCTCGTGCACCGCGGGCGTGAGCGTGCCCGTCGTGGTGACCGTCTTCTCCAGCGTCGACAGCGACGCCGCGACCGTGCGGGTGGCCGGTGCTTCCTGCGCGCTCGCGCCCGTCCCGCCGCGCCACCACAGCCACCACACCAGCGCACCCACCGCAGCGAGCGCCACGACTCCCGCAGCGACGCGGCTGCGTGGGCCGCTCCTCCTCCAGACGCCGACCATGATCTCCCTCCCCGCCCCGCAGGGCTGGATCCGGCCGGTGGGACCCGGCTGCCGTGGACGCTAGGGAGCGCGGCTGGGCCCGCCGTCAGCCGGTGCTGTGCGCGGGCTGTGGAGCGAGCGCGCGGCGCGGGACGGCGGCTGCCCGGCACTCAGGGCGCGCCGACATGGCCGGCACAGCGTCGGCACAGCGGCGGCTCGGACCGTGGACCGCGAGGCCGGTGGTGGTCACCGGCCCGGAGAGGACACGACCATGAGGATCACGAAGAAGGTCGCGACCGCCGGCGTGGCCGGCGCCCTGACCGTGGCGTGCGTCGCCGTGCTGGCGGCGCCCGTCTTGGCCGCCGTGCCGGAGGACGGGACGGTCACCACGCGGGCGGAGGCGGTCGTCGAGGCGCTGTCGGGCCTGGTCGACGACGGCACGCTCACCCAGGAGCAGGCCGAGGAGGTCGCCACCACGCTCGACGGGTCCGACGCCCTGCGCGGCGGACCCGGCCGCGGCGGTGGCCGCCACGTCGACCTGTCCGCCGCGGCCACGACGCTCGGCATGACGCAGGACGAGCTGCGCACGGCGCTGGAGGTCGACGGCACCTCCCTCGCCGACGTCGCCGCGGCGCAGGACGTCGAGACGTCCGTGCTGGTGGAGGCCCTGGTGGCCGCGCAGACCGAGCGCCTGGCGCAGGACGTCGCGGACGGCGACCTCACGCAGGCGGAGGCCGACGAGCGGGTCGCGGCGCTGCCCGAGCGGGTCGGCGCGCTCGTCGAGGAGGAGCTGCGGCTCGGGGGGCGTGGGCACGGCCCGCGCGGCGGAGAGCGGCCTGACGACGCAGCGGCGGACGAGCCGGCGACCGACGGCACCGCCTCCTGAGTCGGTGCGACGGCCCGGTGCGCGTGGGCGTACCGGGCCGTCGTGCGTCCGCGCCGACGTGCCTGACGTCCGGACGCACTCAGCCCTGCCCCGTCCGGCCGGGCACTCAGCGCGGCGCGTCGGGCGGGTCGGCCGGCAGCGTGACGGTGAAGGTCGCGCCGGGCCCGCGCCCGACGTCGATCCGGCCGCCGTGGGCCCTGACGACGGCGTCCGCGATCGCCAGCCCGAGGCCGCTGGACCCGGATCCCGGGGACCGGGCGGCGTCACCGCGCGCGAAGCGCTGAAAGAGCCGGTGGCGCAGGTCGTCGGGGATGCCCGGGCCGTCGTCGCGGACCTCCAGCTCGACGGACCCCTGCGCTCCGGAGGTGACGGAGGTGACCACCGTCGTGCCGGGCGGGGTGTGCACGCGCGCGTTGGCGAGCAGGTTGACCAGGACCTGACGGAGGCGGTGCTCGTCACCGAGGACCACGGTGCCGGCAGGGTCGTCGTCCTCCGGGTCGGGCAGCTCGAGGCGCCACACGTGGTCGGGCCCGGCCGCGTGCGCGTCCGACACCGCGTCGAGGGCGAGGGCAATCATGTCGACGGGCCCCCGGTCCAGGGGTCGTCCCGCGTCGAGCCGTGCGAGGAGCAGCATGTCCTCCACCAGGGACGTCATGCGACGCGACTCGGACTCGACCCGTTCCAGCGCGCGCACCGCGTCGGGAGGGAGCTCCTCCGGCATCCGGCGGACCAGCTCGGCGTACCCGCGGATCGACGCGAGCGGGGTCCGCAGCTCGTGGCTGGCGTCGGCGACGAACTGGCGGACCTGGGTCTCGCTCTCGTGCCGGGCCCCCAGCGCGGCCTCGACGTGGCCGAGGAGGCGGTTGAGGGCCAGACCGACCTGCCCGACCTCCGTGGCGCGGTCGGTGTCCGCGTCGGGGACGCGCTCGAGGGCGGCGACCTCCCCGCGGTGCAAGGGCACGTCGGACACGCGGGCGGCCGTCGCGGCGACCCGGTCGAGCGGACGCAGCTCCCGGCGCACCAGCACGCCGCCGGCCACGGCCGCGAGCAGGATCCCCAGCGCCGCGATCACGGCCTCGGACACGACGTAGTCCTCCACCGTGCGCAGGGCCTCCCGGAGCGAGAGCCCCGTCACGACCAGGCGCCCGTCGGTCGTCGTGGCCCCGACGACGCGGTACGGACCGAGTCCCGGCAGGTCGACGGTCTGCGGCTCCCCGTCGGTGGGCACGTCCTCGAGGACGGCCGCCTGCTCGGCGGTCAGCGGCTGGTAGTCACCGTCCTCGTCCAGGTAGGCGGCCTCCGTCACCCCGTCGACGACCTCGAGGGCGATCGTGCCGGCGGCCTGCCCGGGCACGCCCAGGCCAGGAGGCGGGCGGCGCGCCTCCGTGCCGTCGACGGCCGACCCCGGCGACCACGGGAGGCCGACGCGTGGCCCGGCGCGCACGCCACCGGCGCGCTGACCGGCGGCGCGCACCTGGTCGTCCAGCTGGTCCACGAGGGTGGCGCGCAGCGCGAGGGTCGAGATCACGCCGGTCGCGGCCGTGACGCCCACGACCAGGGCGACGAGGACGGTGACGAGGCGGCGACGGAGCGTCCAGCGCGTCACGTCGACGCCGCGGCGTCGCCCGCCGCCGGCTCGGCGGGGCGCAGGACGTAGCCGACACCACGCACGGTGTGGATCATCGGGGCCCGGCCCGCGTCGATCTTGCGCCGCAGGTACGAGACGTACAGCTCGACGATGTTCGCCTGACCGCCGAAGTCGTACTGCCACACCCGGTCGAGGATCTGCGCCTTGGACAGCACACGGCGCGGGTTGCGCAGGAAGAACCGCAGGAGCTCGAACTCCGTGGCCGTCAGCTGGACCGGCTCGCCGTCGCGCCACACCTCGTGCCCGTCCTCGTCCATCCGTAGGCCGCCCACGACGAGGTCGGTGTCCTCCGCTGCGGCCGTTGCCCCGGACCGGCGCAGCAGCCCACGCAGCCGGGCGACGACCTCCTCGAGGCTGAACGGCTTGGTCACGTAGTCGTCCCCGCCGGCGGTGAGGCCGGCGACCCGGTCCTCGACCGCGTCCTTCGCCGTCAGGAACAGCACCGGGACGTCCGGGTGCACCTGGCGGATGCGGTGCAGCACCTGCAGCCCCGTCATGTCGGGCAGCATCACGTCCAGGACGATGACGTCGGGACGCTCGCCGCGGACCGCCCGCAGGGCCGCCTGGCCGGTCGTCGCCGTCTGCACCTGCCACCCCTCGTACCGGAGGACGGTCGCGAGCAGGTCCCCGATCGCCGGCTCGTCGTCGACGACGAGGGCCTGCACGGGCGACCCGTCGGGGCGCACGTCGGTCCGGCGCCCGGGAGCACGGGTGTTCGCGGTCATGTCGTCCATCCTCCGGGGATCTCCGGTGGGGCGCCTGGGACGCACCTGTGAGGGCGCTGTGCAGCCGGATGCAGGAGGGCGACGCCTCGATCGACCCGGCTGCGCGGGGCTCACCGCCGTGCCACAACCGCCACACAGGATCCCCATAGCGACGGGCCGCAGAGTCGCACCATGACGACGAACACGCACACGACCAAGCGCCCCGGCCGCGTGAAGCGGGCCCTGATGGGGACGACGAGCCTCGTCCTTGCCGGTGGCCTCCTGCTCAGCGGCTGCGCCACCGACACGGCCACGTCCTCGACGTCCTCGTCGAGGACGACGACCTCGTCCACGACCGCGTCCGACTCGGGCTCGGGCTCGGGCTCGGGCTCGACGGTCGCGGCCGCCGCCCAGGAGGTGACCACCTCCACCGCGAGCACGACCGCCGAGACGATCACGAACACCTCCGCCGCGGTGGAGGCGTTCCTCGCCACCCTGTCCGACGAGCAGGTCGAGGCGGTCACCTACGACTACGACGACGCGACCAAGTCCACCTCGTGGTCGAACTTCCCCGTGACGTTCGTCGAGCGCGCCGGGCTGAACGTCGCCGATCTCACGGAGGAGCAGCAGGTCGCCGCGCTGCAGGTGCTCGAGGCGCTGCTCAGCGACGAGGGCTACGCGACGGTGTCGAACATCATCGCCGGCGACCAGTACCTCGCGGACACCAGCAGCAGCACCGAGGACTCCCTCGGCCAGTACTACATCGCCCTCTTCGGCGACGCCTCCTCCGGCAGCCCCTACGAGATCCAGTTCGGCGGCCACCACCTCGGCATCAACGCCACCCTCGACGCCGGCACCGACGCGATCACCTTCGCCCCCACCCACCTGGGCACCCAGCCCGAGGTATGGACCGCCGCCGACGGCACCCAGGTCGAGACCTTCGGCACCATCTACACGACCGCGTTCGCGTTCTACGACAGCCTGACCGACGAGCAGAAGGCCGCGCTCTACCAGGGCGAGAACGTCGCCGCGATGGTCTGCGCACCCGGCAGCACCTGCACCTATCCGACCGGCACCGGCCTGGCCGGCTCCGACCTGACCGACGAGCAGAAGCAGCTGCTGCTCGACGTCGTCGCCAACTGGGTCGGCCTCGCCGACGAGCAGACCACCGCCGACGCGCTCGCGGACATCGAGGCCACGCTCGACGAGACGTACGTCAGCTGGTCGGGCGCCACGGTCTACGACATGACGCAGGGCGACGGCATCTCCTTCCAGATCTCCGGGCCCGACGTGTACATCGAGTTCGCCTCGCAGCAGGGCTCGGCCGGTGCCGACGTCGACGGCGTGGTCACCTCCGGCTGGGGCCACGTCCACACCATCTACCGCGACCCGGGCAACGACTACGCGAACAGCGTCGAGCAGCAGGAGGCGGCCGGCGGCATGGGCGGCGGCGCACCCGCCGGCGGCGGCCCGCGCGGTGGCACTCCCCCGGCCGGCGGCCCCGGCGGCACGCCGCCCACGGGCGACACGAGCCTGCCGGCGACAGAGGGCTGAGCCGGCACGCAGAGCACCCAGCAGCGGCGCGGACCCTTCCTCGGCCCGCGCCGCTGCCCGCAGGTACCGCGCGTCAACGACGCGTTCTTTCTCGGCGGCATCGAGAAGGCGAAGGTGCTCGAAATCCTCAGGCCCCACATCTTCTTCGACGACCAAGCGAGCCACCTAATCACCGCCGCGAAAGTGGCGCCCAGCGTTCATGTGCCCTTCGGCGTGATCAACGAGAATCGGGACAGCAATGGGGCGCCGGCGGATCAACCGGCCTGACGGCGACGGGCCCTTCCTTCCAAGAGCCCCGTCCGTTGGCTTCGCCGCGCCGGCGCGGAGCTCGTCACCGGGCACGTACTGCCCCCGGCGGGTGTCGCCGCCCGATGCCGGAGGCTGACGCCCAGCGGCATCGGGCGGCGAGCGCGGTCACGTCGCCGGGATCGTCCAGCGCTGGTTGGCCTTGCCGTTGCACGTCCAGATCTGCAGCCGGGTCCCGTTGGCGCTGCTCTCCCCCGCGGCGTCCAGGCACTTCCCGGAAGCCGGGTTGCGCAGCGTCCGGGCCGTCGCGTCGTACGCCCACCGCTGGGCCGCGGAGCCGTTGCAGGTCCAGATCTGCACCCGCGTGCCGTCCGCGGTGCCCTGCCCGGCGACGTCGAGGCACTTGCCCGAGTGCGGGTGCACGATCGTGCCGGTGCCCGTCGGAGCGTTGACCGTCCACGTCTGGGCGGTGCCGGGGGCGCAGGCGTAGAGCTGGACGGCGGTCCCGTCGGCGGTGCCGGAGGCCTGGACGTCGACGCAGGCGCCGCCCAGCCCGGTGATGGCGCCCGTCCGAGGTGACGTCGGGGTGCCGCCACCGGTCGGCGGGGGTGTCGTCGTCGCACCGGCCAGAACCAACTCGCCCTGGTTGAGGACACGGGGCGCGAAGTAGGTCGCCTGGATCTCGGCGTTCGTGTTGTTGCCCTGCAGCTGCTCGGACCAGAGCATGAAGTACGACCAGCGCGGCTGGCTGTCGAGGAACGCAGCGGTGGGCACCTTGCCCATCTCCGCGATGGCGATCGGCTTGCTGCCGGCGATCGAGAGCATCTGCTGGTAGTCGGCTGCGCTCGGGTAGTTCTTGTACCAGGAGTCGAGGCTGACGACGTCGACGTAGGAGCTGCCCGGGTAGTACGTGGCCCAGCCGCCGGCGGGGTTGTCCTGCACGTTCCACACCCAGATGAGGTTGGTCAGACCCTTGCTCATCAGGTAGTCGCGGGTGATCTGGTAGAGGCGGGCGCTCTTGGCGCCGTAGCCGCCCCACCAGTTCCAGGTCTCGTTCATCTCGTGCAGCGGTCGGAACAGCACCGGCACGCCGGCGTCCTTGAGCTGCTGCAGGTAGGGCACCGCCTCGTCGAGCCGACGCTTCCACGCGCTGTTGAGCGCCGTGCCGTCGCTGATCACCTGCTCGAACTGCGCGTTCGTGATGCGGGACTTCACGCCGCCCTCGAAGTTGCAGGACGGGCCCGTCGTCGGCGGGCACACATGCCAGGTGAGTGTGACGAGCGAGCCGTTGCCCCACTCCATCTTCGCCTGGTCGATCACGCGCTGCCGGTTGGCGACGTCCGCCGCGGTGAACATGAGGTCGCCGCCCCACAGGCCGGGGTACTGGCCGGTGATGTTGCGGACGACCTGCGTGTACTGCGCCGGGTTGGACGCCGGTTCCTTGTTGTGCTGACCGGAGACGACCTGGCTGCCGGTGATGGACGAGAGGTAGTCGATGACCTGCTGCCTGCTGGACGGCGGGAAGGCTGCGGCGGGGGACGCCGCAGCGCCCGCCACGACCGCTCCCGCCGTAAGCGCGACGACTGCGCGACGAACCATCGACGTCCTCCGTGAACGACTGCTGAGAATGCGCATGCAGAACCACCCTGTTCCATGCTGCTGATCGGCTCATCTGCCGGCGTGCGCCGGCGGCTCATGACTCCGGTCGCCGTCGTCACCGCCATTGGTGCGCGGTCCGGATGCATTTCACTCAAGCGCTTAATGCATAAGTTGTCAACGCATCCGACGCAGCATGGATTTCTCTCTAGCCCAGATTCGCCGCGGTGTCCGTCACAGCGTCGAGCGCCGCCCGGTCGGGCGGGTCCGCGCCCGCCCGGGACACCGTGATCGCCGCCGCCCGCGCGCACCGGCGGAGCACGGACTCGAGCTCCTCGGGGCGGATCGCGCGCAGCCCGTCGCGGCGTTCGGCGCCGACCAGGTCGAGCTCGATCAGACCGTCGATGAGGGCGCCCATGAAGGTGTCACCGGCGCCGACGGTGTCGACGACGTTGACGGGCACGGCCGGCACGTGCAGCGCTCCCCCGGCGGTCAGCGCGGTGACGCCGTCCGCTCCGGCGGTGACCACCACGACGGCGGGGCCCGACGCCAGCCAGGCGTCGGCGACGTCCAGCGGGTCGGCGCCCGGGTGGAACCACGCCAGGTCCTCGTCGCTCACCTTGACGACGTCGCTGAGTGCGACGAGGCGTTCGACGCGCGCGAGTGCGTCCCCGCGGTCCGGCACGATGCTCGGCCGGGCGTTGGGGTCGAACGTCAGCGTGGACGTCTCCCTGCTGCGCACGAACGAAGCTTCGACGGCGTCCGCGCCGGGGGCGAGGACGGCAGCGATCGACCCGGTGTGGACGACGCTCGCCCCCGACACGGCGGCTTCGGTGGGTTCCCACCGGATGTCGAAGGCGTACGTCGCGGAGCCGGCGGCGTCGAGGACAGCCGTCGCTGTCGACGTCGGCCCGTCGGCGGGGCCGGCGACCACCGTGACCGCGGACGCCTCGAGCCAGCGTCGGATCGTCGCGCCCCGCTCGTCGGCGCCGAGCGACGTCACGAGCTCGACGTCGCGCCCGAGCCGGCCCAGCGTCAGCGCCACGTTGGCCGGGCTCCCGCCCGGCACCTCGGACGAGTCGCCGTCGGCGCGGTGGACGACGTCCATGAGCGCCTCGCCGACCACGACGACGCGGGGCTGCCCGGCGCCGCTCCCTCGCGGTCCCCTGGTCGCGGTCATGCGTCGGTCCTGCGCGGCCGCGGGACCTCGGCCCTTCTGCGGCTGCTGTCCGATGCCGGCGCCCCGTCGTGCACCGCTCGTGCAAGACCCGGGGCCAGCGGCAGTCGGGGCAGCAGCGTGGCCTGCACCGCGTGGTAGAGGTCGGGCTTGCCCGGCCACGTCGCCGCGGCCGGACGGTTCTGCGGATCGAGCTCGTGCCGCCACGATCCGCACTCGTGGTCGATGAGGTAGCGACGCGCGTAGTCCCAGCAGCGGTCGTACCAGTCGGCGTAGCCAGGACGGTCGGTTCGCTGCCCGAGCGCCGCGGCGGCCGCGATCGCCTCCGCGACGACCCAGTGCATCCGCTCGCTGACGATCGGCTGCCCCTCCCAGTCGGTCGTGTAGACGAAGCCGTCCGCGCCGTCGACCGCCCAGCCGTCCGTCACCGCCCGGTCGAACAGCGACTCGGCGGCGGACAGCAGGTCCAGCGACTCGGCCGTCGACGGCTGTGTGGCGGCCTCGAGCTGGAGCAGCAGCCGCGACCACTCCAGGCCGTGCCCCACCGTCGCGCCGTACGGCTTGAACTGGTCGCGCGGGCGCTCGTGGTTGTAGTCCAGGTCGGGCCGCCAGTCCGCCGTGTAGTGCTCCGGGATCCGCCACGCGCGCTCCTCCGCGACCGCCACGAGCCGGGAGGCGATGCGGGACGCACGCACGAGCCACTCCTCGTCGCCGTCCACGTCGGCCGTGGCCAGCATCGCCTCGACGGCGTGCATGTTGGCGTTGGTGCCCCGGTAGGCGTCGAGCGTCGACCAGGTGCGGTCCCACGTGTCCCCGCACATGCCGTCGCGGTCGTCCCAGAAGCGCGAGACGAACGTGCCGCGCGCATCGGCGAGCAGCTCCCGGGCACCGGGCAGGCCCGCGAGCGCGGCCGTCGAGGCGGCGAGCAGGACGAACGCGTGGTCGTAGCAGGACTTCGCCCCGTCCCCGACGACGCGCCCCCCGGCGTCCACCGCCGTGAACCAGCCGCCGTGCTGCTCGTCGCGCAGCGGACCGGTGAGCCCGCGCAGCGCACCCTCGGCGATCTCCCGGGCGCCCGGCTCGCCGAGCATCGCGCCGAGCCCGTACACGTGCACCATCCGGGCGGTGATCCACGTGTGGAGGGGTCGCTCGAGGTCCGGTGTGCCGTCCTCGCGGAGGTACGCCGCTCCCCCGAGGGGGTGGACGACGTGCCGGCCGAAGTCGAGCAGTCGGCGGAGCTCGGCGTCCAGCCACTGCCGGTGGGCCGCCGACGCCGGTGAGACAGCGGCGCTCATGCGAAGGACCGGTAGAGGAGCTCGTTCGTGGTCCTCAGGACGCGGCGGGACGTGAGCTCGGCGATGTCGGCGTCCGGCGGGCAGTCGACGGTGAAGGTCACCGACTCCCCCGGCAGCAGGGTGACGAGCATGTCGTCGACCGTCGCGTCCGGGTGCACCTTGTCGACGAGGAGGCTGACGTCGCGCGCGAGCTTCTCGGCGGTGACGCGCACGCGTGCGCCGGACGCGGTCCGCTGCACGTCGGTGGCCAGGGGCGCCGCCTCCAGCGCGGAGTCCCTCGCCTCGGCGTAGAACCACAGGGCGCGCTCGTCGCCGAGCGTCGCGACGAGGACCTCGGTGCCGGCGTCCCCGGCGGCGCTGACCGCGTCGGGCACGAGGACCACGGCGGTGTCGCGGGCGGCGACCGACACGGCCATCTTGGTCGCGTCGAGCTCCACGCCGGTGAAGTCGAGCCTGCGCAGGACGAGGTCGCCGCTCCACGGCTCCGGTGTGTCGTTGACGACGGCCACCGCGAGTGGCGGCGTGCCGGCGTCCGTCTCGTTCCCGCTCGGTCGCGGCTGGACCGTGAGCAGCCG
Organism: Cellulomonas sp. NPDC057328; assembly: GCF_042667215.1. NCBI lineage: Bacteria > Bacillati > Actinomycetota > Actinomycetes > Micrococcales > Cellulomonadaceae > Cellulomonas > Cellulomonas sp. NPDC057328. Next base: position 17,897 of record NZ_JBHUZW010000029.1, read on the forward strand.
CGGGGCGTGCGCGTGCTTGAGCGCGTGCAGCAGCGGCTTGGCGTGCCCGTCGCCGTCGACCGCGGCCCATGAGGTGACGGGCCAGCAGTCGTTGAGCTGCCACACGACCGACCCCATGCAGCGCGGGCTCCAGGAGCGCAGGTGCTCGACGGCGACCTGGACCGCGTTCGCCTGGTTCAAGGACATCGCCCAGTGCCAGTCCTCCATGGTGTCCGGCATGGGCAGGTGCGGGACGAGGCCGTCGGTGAGCTTGTCGTTGCCGGACATCGCCTTCTGGTGCACCTGCATGCCCGGGGACTCCGGCGTCAGCGGGTCGTCGGAGATCGCGCGGGTGAGCGTCGACCACGTCGGTGGGCCCTGCCAGCCGAACTCGGCCATGAAGCGTGGGACGGTGTCGCGGTAGTGGGGGTAGTCCTGCCGGTTCCACAGCTCCCAGCTGTGCATCGAGCCGTGGTCCGGGGAGTTCGGGTGCACGTCGAGGCTGCCGGACCACGGGCTGGACGGGGTGTACGGCCGCCCGGGGTCGAGGTCGCGGACGACGCGCGGGAGGAGGTCGGTGTAGTAGCCCAGTCCCCACGTGCGGCCCTGCAGGCGCCCCTCCCAGCCCCACTCCTGGAAGCCCCAGATGTTCTCGTTGCTGCCGTTCCACAGCACGAGGCTCGCGTGCGGCATGAGGCGGGTGACGTTGTCGCGCGCCTCCGCCTCGACCTCGGCCCGCAGCGGGTCGTCCTCGGAGTAGGCGGCGCACGCGAACAGGAAGTCCTGCCAGGTGAGCATGCCGCGCTCGTCGCACAGGTCGTAGAAGTCGTCGGACTCGTAGATGCCACCGCCCCACACCCGCAGGAGGTTGAGGTTCGCGTACTCCGCCTGCGCGATCCGGGCGGCGTACCGGTCGCGGGTGACGCGGTGCGGGAACGCGTCGTCGGGGATCCAGTTGGCGCCGTGGATGAACACCGGCTGCCCGTTGACCACGAAGCGGAACGAGGTGCCCTCGTCGTCGGGCTCGAGCTCGAGGGCCACCGTGCGGAAGCCGATGCGTCCGCGCCACGTGTCGACGACGTCGGCGCCCGCGGCGGCGGGACGCAGCTCGACCTCGACGTCGTAGAGCGGCTGCTCGCCGTACCCGCGGGGCCACCACAGGGCGGCGTCGGGGACCTCCACGCGGACGACGACGTCCGTGCCGTCCGCCTCGACCTCGGCCGTGGACGCGTGGCCGCCGACGCGGGCGGTGACGAGCAGCGGCTGGCCGGCGGTGTGCGCGCCCGCCCGGGCGACGTCGACGTGGACGTCGACGACGCCGGTGGCCGCGCTCGTCCTCTGCCCGGGCGCGACGTCGCCGTGCCCGCCGGCGTCGACGACCGAGACGACCGGCCGGACGGCCGCGAGGCGTGCGGTCGACCAGGACTCCAGGCGCACGGGGCGCCAGATGCCGGACGTCGCGGTGTCCAGGCCCCAGTCCCACCCGAAGCTGCACGCCATCTTGCGGATGGCGTTGAAGGGGTGCTTGTTGACCTGGGGCCGGTAGCCGAGGGCCAGACTCTGACGGTCGGCGTGGCGCACGGGCGACGCGAACACGACCGCGAGCTCGTTGTCGCCCTCGCGCAGGAGCGGCCCGACGTCGACCCGGTATGTGCGGTGCATGTTCGCCGTGCGCGCGACCTCGCGACCGTTGAGCGTGACCGTCGCGACGGTGTCGAGGCCCTCGAACACGAGCTCGTGGCGGTCCTGCCCGCCCGGCGTCCAGGGGAAGGTCGTGCGGTACTCCCAGTCGCACCGTCCGATCCACGCCAGCAGGTGCTCGTGGTCGTCGAGGTACGGGTCGACGATGAGCCCTGCCGCCAGCAGGTCGGTGTGCACGCTGCCCGGGACCGTCGCCGGCACGGTGCGTCCCGCGACGTCGGCCGCGACGGGGCCGCCGACGGCCCTCAGCGTCCAGCCGTCGTGCAGGTCCCGCTGGGTGCGGACGGTGGTCGGGGTGGTGCTGATGGTCACTTGGTGGCTCCAGACGTCAGGCCGCTGTAGATGTGTCGCTGCAGGAGGAGGAAGGCGATGAGGGTGGGGATGATGACGACGATCGTCCCGGCCGCGATGACTTCCCACTGCGATCCGAAAGGGCCCTTGAAGTAGAACAAGGACGTCGAGATGACGTGCAGGTCCCGCTTGGGCATGTACAGGAACGGCAGGTAGAACTCGTTGTAGATCGCGATCCCCTTGATGATGATCACGGTGGCAATTGCAGGCCGCAGGAGCGGGAAGATGATGCGCGCGTAGATCGTCAGGCGATTCGCCCCGTCGAGCATCGCCGCCTCGTCCAGGGAACGCGGGATCGACTTCATGAACTGCAGGAAGATGTAGATCGAGACGATGTCGGTGCCCATGAACAGCACGATGGCGGCCCAGCGGGTGTTGAACAGCCCCAGTCCCGTCACGATCTGGAACGTCGCGACCTGCGTCGTGACGGCCGGGACGAGGGTGGCCAGCAGGAACCCGCCCATGACCAGGCGGCGGCCGCGGAAGTCGAACCGGTCCACGGCGTAGGCCGTCATGGTGCCGATCAGGATCGCCCCCACGAGCGAGACGACGAGGATGATCGAGGTGTTCACGAAGCCCTCGAGCATCCGTCCCCGGGTGAAGGCCGTGACGAAGTTGCTGAGGTTCGTCCAGTCCTGCGGCGGCTCGAGCGGGCCCGTCGTGCGGTACTCCTGACGTGTCTTGAACGCGGCCATGAAGATCGTCAGGAGCGGGATGATCGCGGCGGCGCACGCCACGGCCAGCGACGCGTACTTGAGCGTGGTGACCAGCGGCCCCACGACCGGGCTCACGGCGCTGCCAGCCCGAGCGGGCCGCTGACGCGGAGCTTCGCGCTGGGCGGCGCCGGACCGCTGCTCGGTGGTGTCGACGCTCATACCAGGTCCACCTTGTCGTCGGGGAAGATGCGGCGCTGCAGCCACGAGATGACCAGCACGATGACGAGCAGGACGACGGCCATGGCCGAGGCCAGACCGACCTTCGAAAACTCGAAGGCCGTGTTGACGGTCTGGATGACGAACGTCGCCGACCCGTTGGAGCCGCCGGTCATGACGAACGGCATCTCGAATGCGGACAGGGCACCGGAGACGGCGAGGATGCTCGACAGGCCGATGATCTGCCGGATGCCGGGTGCGGTGATGTAGCGGAACTTCTGCCAGGGGTTCGCGCCGTCCAGGTCCGCCGCCTCGTACAGCTCGTCGGGGATCGACTGGATGGCCCCCAGGAACAGCACGAAGTTCAGCCCGATGTAGCGCCACACCGACGCGCCCGCCAGCGAGACGTTCACCAGGGACGGGTCCCCGAGCCACTGCGGCGGGTCCGACACGCCGACGACCTGGAGGATCGCGTCGAGCGTGCCGCCGGGCCGAAAGAAGAACAGGAAGACCAGACCGATCGCGACGCCGTTGATCAGGTAGGGGAAGAAGATGATTCCCTTGAACCAGTTCCGGAACCGCACGTTGAAGCTGAGGATCGTCGCGAAGTACAGCGCGATGACCATCTGCACCGCCGCGCCGACGAGGTAGTACAGGCTCACCACGAACACCCGCAGGATCTCCGGGCGCGTGAAGATCTCCGCGTAGTTCCGCAGGCCGACCGGCTCCTTCACCGGGTCCAACCCGTCCCACGACGTGAGGCTGTACCAGAACATGTTCGCGACAGGCACGTAGGTGAAGAGCACCAGCAGCCCGAGCGGGACCAGCAGGAACAACCACGGGGTGACGCGCCAGCCCCGCGACGGACCGCCGCGACGCCGCCGTACGCGCCGCGCTGCGGTCCCCGTGGCGAGCGCCGGCCCCTGCCCGCTCACGACGACCATCGGTCGCTCCTCGTCACTTTCTCCATTGCAGCTGCCTCCCGGGCATCGATCCCGGGTGCCCGCGACGACCCCGCCGCGGGCACCCGGTCCAGACGTGTGACGTCGGGGTCTGTCAGGACGCGACCTGCGCGCGTGCCGCGGCCCACCGCTCGTTGAGGTCCGCGAAGAACGACTCCTTGGTCCCCTCGGCGGCGCCGCGCGCGACGTCGATGAACTTGCGGCGGTACTGGTCGCCGGCGAGGTCGATCTCGGCCGCCTTGTAGATGTCCGAGTCGAGGGACTCCTGGCCCTCCGGGGCCGGGGCGATCTCGACCTGCTCGACCCCGTACGTCGTGAAGTCGGCGAGCGCGCTGGGCACCTCGGCGTCCACCTGCGGCGGCAGGCCGCCCTGCTCCGCGGCGAACCCGGACTCGTCGAGGAACCAGTCGAGCCACAGGCGCGCGGCTTCCTTGTTCTCGGAGTACTTCGAGATACCGATCTTGTAGTCACCGGCCACCGTGGAGTGGAACGACCCCTCCGTCTGCCACGGCATCGGCCAGAAGCTGACGTCCGTCGCGAACTGCCCGGCCTCCTCGGCGGCCGCCTGCATCTGCGGCACGGCCCACGAGCCCAGCACCATCGCGCCCACCTCGCCGGAGCCGATCAGGTTCTTCGACTCCTCCCAGTTCGTGGTGGTCGGGTCCGGCTCCGAGAGCCCGTTGGCGACGATGTCGAACAGGAGCGAGTCGATCTCGTACTGCTCCTTGCCGGCGTCCCACGGCGAGTCGTCCTGGTCACGGAGGTTGATCGCCTCGGGGCCGTCGATGTTCCCCTGGTTGGACTGCCACTGCGACAGCGGCCAGCCGTCGGTGTAGTTCGTGTAGTACGGGATCGCGCCGGTGCCCTTGACCGCCTGCAGCGCGGCGATGAACTCCTCGGGCGACGCCGGCGGCTCGGTGATGCCCGCCTCCTCGAAGACCCGGGTGTTGACGACGTAGCCCATCGCGCTGCCGAACGTGGCGATGCCGTACACCTGGTCCTCGTACGCCATCTCGTTGATGAACCGGTACTTCTCGCCGAGCTCGCCCACCGAGCCGAGCGGCTCGAAGAAGGTCGGCAGCTGGTCCTTGGTGACCGCGTTGGGGATCAGGAGGACGTCGCCGTAGTCCTGGGAGTTCAGGCGCACCGTGACGTCGCCCTCGTAGTCGGTGATCGCCTCGAACTCGACGTCGATGTCCGGGTGCTCGACCTGGAACTCCTCGACGTAGTCCTGCAGCGTCGTGTCGACGATGTCCGTGCGGTTCGTCAGGACCGTGATGGTGCCCGACGGCTGGCCATCGCTGCCCGCGTCGCCGCCGTCCCCGCCTCCCGAGCAGGCGGCCAGCGCGCCCACGAGCGCTGTCACCGCGGCGATGCTGGCTGCCGAACGCCGTGCTGCCATGTGCGTACTCCTCTGTCGTCGTTGACATCCGCTGCGCGCGACCGGGACTTGACCGGTTCAGTTGCGCACGCAGCGCGTGGTTGCGGCACTTCGGCACGGTATGTCGCGTAAACATCGCACGAGAGCGATGTGCGCGACGTGGATGCCGAGTACTGGGCCCCCTGTCCAGCGCTCCAAACCTTAACCGCTTAAGCGCCGTAGATCAAAGAAGTCGTCGATCACGGAAAGGTCTCGATCCGCGCGCCAGGTCGACCGCCGCATGCTGGCGCGGCCTGCCGGAGGACGGCGCGGGTCAGCGCGTCCCGACGGGCGCCGTCGTCCCGCGAGGGCGCAACGTCGGCGTGGAGTCGAGGTGGCTCCCACCCGCGGGGCCGTCGAGCCGCTCGAAGAGGCGAGCGGCGACGTGCGCCCCGAACCGGGTCACGTCGTGGCTCAGCGCGGACAGCTGCGGGAAGGTGGCCTGACACAGGGGCGAGTCGTCCCAGGCGATGATCGAGAGCTCGTCGGGCACCCTGATGCCGAGCTCGGCGGCCACGCCGAGGCCGGCGAACGCCATGACGTCGTTGTCGAAGATGATCGCCGTCGGCCGCTCCCCCGCGGTGAGCAGGTGCCGGGTCGCGGTAGCGCCCTGCTGCGGGGTGTAGTCGGTGTGCCGCACGGTGCCGGTCAAGCCCCACCGCTCGATCTCGGCGCGGAACGCGACGTCGCGGATGTGGGTGTGCCCGAAGCCGGCGACGCCGGACACCCGCGCGATCGCACGGTGCCCCGCGGTGGACAGGTAGCGGACCGACTCCCGCATCGCCGCGGCGTCGTCCGTCCAGACGTTCGTCAGGCCCCGGGCCAGGGACGGGTCGCCGACGACGACCGCGGGCAGCGCCCCGGGACGGGTGAGCACGGGGATGCGCGGGTCGTCCACCCGGATGTCGACCATGACGACGCCGTCGACGCGGCGGGCGGCCTGCCACTTGCGGTAGGTGCGCACCTCGTGCTCGATGCTGGGGACGACCTGCAGGAGCAGCGCGTACGAGCGGGTGGCCAGCTCGGACTCGATGCCGGCGATGAACTGCATGTAGAAGGATTCGAATCCCAGCGTCTGAGCCTCGCGGGCGAGCACGAGCCCGACCGTCTCGGTGCGCGCGCCCGACAGCGTGCGCGCGGCCGAGCTCGGCTGCCAGCCCATCTCGTCCGCGAGCCGCAGGATCCGGGCTCGGGTCTCCTTCGAGACCCCCGGCCGGTCGTTGAGCGCGTACGAGACCGCACCCGTCGACACCCCTGCACGTCGTGCGATGTCCGTGATGGTGATGCGCGGCACGGCCGCCTCCTCGTCTGCTCCAGGTCGGTCCTGTGGACGCGGTGCCCGTGCCCGCCGCCGAGGGCGCTCCGGATGTGTCGTGTCCGCTGCCCGGTCGTGCGCCTGCTGACGCGACGCGACCGCGTCGGCAGGGCGCGGGAGCAGCGCACCTGTCGACGCGGTCACGTCACCGTCGCGTCAGCCGTACCAGGGGAACGGCCACCACGGCGGGCGAGGAGGCAGCGGCGGCACGACGACCACCCCCTGCTCGACCCGGAGGTCGCCCGAGGTGGCGACGAGGGCCTGCACCCCGAGGCCGGCGCTGCGCGACACCCCGAGCGAGGCGGTCGCGGCGCCGTCGATGCCGACGGTCACGGACCCGACGGGAACGGTCTCGGTCGTCCAGCCACCACGCACGCCCTTGCCGCGCGTCCAGACCGGGCGCTCGAGCGTGATCTCGACGGCCGCACCGGGCTCCCAGCCGGCGAGGTGGACGTCCAGCGGGCGCCCCTTCTGCACGAGCAGCGAGCCGACCGACAGGGTCGGGTCGAGGACGGCGGTGCGGCTCGCGCGCAGGTCGTCCACCGCGAGAGCACCCGTGCCCGCGCCACCGAGGTAGAACGACACCTGCGTCACCGCGCCGAGGTCGAGCGCGCCGCCCCCGCCGGCCCACGGCGGCGGGGCGAGGTCGTCGAACGGGATCGTGACGACGCCCGGCTCCCGGGGCCCCCGCTCCGGCAGGATCGCCTCCCAGTACTGCCCCGCGGAGACGAGCTGGACGGTCACCGTCTGCCCTTCGCCCACCGCACTGCGGTCCAGCCACATCCGCAGCTCGTCGTACCCCCACCAGCTCTGCGGCTCCGGGAGCGACCGCGAGACGCCCGCGTAGCCGGGCTCGCCGAGGTCGTACGTGAGGGTCATCGACCGCCCGCTCCCTGATGCGTCACCGAGGGTCGGCGTGATGACTCCCCCGCCGGAGTTCGGGACGTACGCCGCCGCGAGCTCCGCGTCCGAGCCGTACGTCTCGAAGTCCTCGACGACGAGCGGCTGCGTCGGGCGCGCGTCCGTGGTGAACGAGCGAGGTCCGCCCTCCATCACGGTCTCGCCGACGCCGTTCACGGCCTCGACGGTCCAGTGGTAGGTCGTCGACTCCTCGAGCACGACCGGCGGCGCGTAGGCCGTCCCCCGGACGTGCGCCTCGTGCACCGGGTCGGACAGGTCCGCGGAGGTCGAGAGCACGAACCGGTACGCGGCTGCCTGCGAAGACGGCTCCCAGCCGAACGACGGCACGCCGCGGATCGCCTGGGCGCCGTCCACGGGCGTCGTGGCGGCGAAGGCACCCGGGGCACGAAGCTCGGGGCCGGCGGACGTGGTGAAGCGCATCTCGCCGAGCTGCTGCGCCCACTCGGGCGCCGCGCCGGCGGTCCACTCCGCCCGCACGAAGTCACCGGTGAGGCCCCCGGCCGTGGACGTGTACCTCCCCCAGGAGCCACCGACCGTCCCGGGTCCGCCCGTCGTCTCCACCTCGACCGGCGTCCAGCTCTGCCCGTCCTGCGACACGGAGAAGGTCAGGTGCTCGGCCGGAGCCTCCGGCCAGTAGTACGCGACGGCCTCGAACCCGGACAGCCCGTCGATCTGCCACGTGATGGCGGCGGGCTCGTCGGCGTCGCGCTTGGCGCGCGACGCGTCACCGTCGAACAGTGCCGCGTTGCCCGTGTCCAGGCTCAGCGGCCCGACGCGGTCCACCGGCATGCCCCACGAGTCCAGCGGGTCGACCACGGCCGACGTCGTCTCCGCTCCGCGCAATGCCGCCCGCGTGACCGCGACACCGGACCCCGCGGACCACACCAGCCGGATCTCCGTGACGTCGGTGAGGTCGTCGACCGTGAGCGTCATCCCGTCCTCGACCCGCCCGAGGGTGCCCTTGACGGGCCACCAGACGCCGTCTGCGCCACGGGCCTCCACGGACGGCACCTGCGTCGCGTCGCCGCGCAGGAAGAAGGACGCAGCGCTCAGCCCCTCGACGCCCCACGCCGCCCACCCGCCGTTGTCGGCTAGGGGAGCGAGGGCCGCACCGTCCTCCGTCGGGCGGCTGCGGACGGACTCGTGCGCGACGAGCGTCCGGAGCGACTCCACCGGGTCGACCCGCAGCGTCGCCCCGACGCGGGCCTCGACGGGGTCGGAGCCGGGACCCTCGGTGCCGTCCTCGGCGACCGGGACGACCCGGTAGGTGGCGGGCCCGCGGGTGACGAGGTCCAGCCACGGCGTGCCGGTCGGGACCGGCGCGGAGGTCAGCCGCCGCCACGAGCCGGCGTCCTGGCGGACGTCGACGTGGTAGCCGACCGCGCCCGCGCTGCCGCGCCAGGACAGCTCGTGCAGTCCGTGGACGCTCGTCGCCCGCGTGATCAGCGGCGGGCGTGTGACGGTGGCGTCCGCCGTGTGCCCCAGTGCGCGGCTGAACTCCTGGACGGCGCGCACGTTGGCGCGCATGCCCTCGTCGTCGCCCGGGTAGTGCAGCGTGAAGCCGTCCTCGTGCGGGATGAACCCGCTGACGTCGTCGTGCCCGAACAGCGACCACAGCATCATGCCGGTGACCTGGCGGTTGTCGACGAGCGGGTCAAAGAGGGCCGGCGAGGCGGCCGTCGAGGCGTACTCACCGGCGACGTAGACCTTGTCGGCTGCGGCGACGCGGGCGGCGTCGGCCTCGATGCCGGCGGCGGTGGGCGGGTAGTAGTGCACGTCGACGATGTCGACGAGCGGCTCGGCCAAGGTGTCCGGGTCGATGCCGAAGCGCTTGCCGGCCGCCACGAGCTGCTCGGGAGCGCCTTCCGCGATCGTCCCAGCGACGGCGGCAATCCACTCCGGCGTCATGCCCTCGAGCTCGTTGCCCAGCTCCCACGCCAGGATCGTCGGGTCGTCCTTGAGCGCCAGGCCCGTGTACGGGTTGACGTGGTCGAGCATCGCCTCGACGTACGCCTGGAAGTCGGCGACGACCCGGGGGTCGCTGTAGAACTCCGCGCACGGCGTCAGCGGCCCCGTCGGCGCGCAGAGCCCGTACGGCTCGCCGAAGTCGCGGTGGCCACCGTGGTAGTACGCCCACTCGTCCGTGAGCGGGAGGATGAGGCGGATGCCGAGGGACCCGGCGTACGCGATCGCGTAGTCCATCGAGGCGAACGCCTCGGCGTTCAGCTCGCCGCCGGCGTCGGGCAGGATCGCCAGCTCCGTGCCGGTGGAGGCCAGCATGTGCGAGCGGACGACGGTCAGACCCAGGTCGGCCGCCGTGTCGAGGGCGTCGCGGATCCGGAACCCCGTCGGGTAGTCGACCACGCCGGGCGGCACGTTCTCGTCCAGCCCGAGCCAGTAGATGTTGGCGCCGTTGAAGCGGAAGGGCTCGTCGTCGAGCGTCAGGGTGGACCCCTCGCGTTCGACGAAGCTCGTGTTCTGCGAGGGTGCGACCCTCGGCGCGGTCTCCGGCGCGTCTGCTGTCGCCGCCGGCGCTGCCCCGCACACCACCGCCGCGAGCGCCGCTGCGCCCGCGAGCACGGCGCGCCAGCGCGGCCAGCGCCCGCGGCCCCTGTTGTGGACGTCCATCGCTCGCCGCTCCTTTGCGTCGTGGCGGCCGCCTGCGCCGCGCTGCGAGGACCGTAGGAACCTTAAGCGCATAAGTCAACGCCATCCAGGCAGCGGCCACCCTCAGCAGGAGACTGCGCGGCAGGCCATTGGCGGACCCTTTACCGCTTCACCGACCCAGGCGAGGACGCTCATGCTCGTGAGGAGCGCCGTCCTGGGCTCACCTCGCTGCCGCGAGGGCGTGCGAACGGTTGCCCTGTCCGACCGCAGGCGACCCGACTCGAGGTCGGCTACGACGCCCTGGGGCCTGTGCGTGGCGCCGCGGTCGTCCCGCGGACCCGCAGCGCCGGCACCGCCTCCAAGGCCGAGACGGGCGGCTCCCCCGCCATGACGTCGAACAGCCGCCGCGCGACGTGAGCACCGTAGGAGCCGACGTCGTGGCTCATCGCGGAGACCGGCGGCATGGTGAGCTCGCAGACCGCCGAGTCGTCCCACGCCAGGACGCTCACGTCCTCGGGCACCTGCAGGCCGAGCTCGCGAGCGATGGGCAGGCTCGCCACCGCGATGTAGGAGTCGTCGTACAGCAGAGCCGTCGGACGTTCCGGCTCGCTCAGCACGCTGCGCGTCGCCTGCGAGCCGCGCTCGAGGTTGAAGTCGGCGTGGCGCGTGGTGGCGGCGATCCCCGCGACGCGCGTCGCGCGGAGGAAGGCGTCGTCGCGGATGTCGACGTGGGCCAGGCCGGGCGTGCCGCCGATGCGCGCGATGCGACGGTGGCCGAGCGCGACCAGGTACCGCACGGCCTCCTCCATCGCCGTTCCGTCGTCGGTCCAGACGCATCCCAGGGGGCCGGACGCCTGCGGAGGACCGGCGACGACGGCCGGCAGGTCCAGCGTGCCCACGAGCTCCACGCGCGGATCATCCACGCGCAGGTCCATGAGCACGACGCCGTCGACACGGCCGGCGCCCTTCCAGCGCGCGTACACGGCGAGCTCGGTGTCGACGTCCGGGACCACCTGGAGCAGCAGCCCATAGCCATGCTCGGACAGCGTCTGCTCCATGCCGCCGATGAACTCCATGAAGTACGAGGAGACCCCGAGCGTGCGAGCCGTCTGCGCGACCAGGACCAGCCCGATGGTCTCGCTGCGCGCACCTGCGAGCCGTCGCGCGGCACCGTTCGGCGTCCACCCGAGCTGCTTCGCCGCCTCGAGGACCCGCGCGCGTGTCGCCGCAGAGACCCCCGGCCGACCGTTCAGCGCGTAGGAGACAGCGCCCGTCGACACACCGGCCGCCGCTGCTACGTCGGCGATCGTGAGGCGACCGCCGCGTCGCGCCCGAGAAGACGCGACGTCGCCAGCATCGGCGGTGTCGACCGCCGGGCCGTCCGTGACACCGCTGGGCCGAACACTGCCCTGTCGCTTGGTTGCGATGGTCCTCATCCGCCTCGTCTGCCGACCCCGTTGCCGCACTCACAATAGAGCGCACGGCCATCGTCATGACACGAGCCACGCACTGATCTCGGCTGCCTCGCCCCGGTGCCGTCGCGCCTCCGTGCGCAGGAGTGCTCGTCCGGCGCCGCTGGATCTTCATCGCCGGCACGGGGACCTGTGCCGCCGCACCTAGGGCGCCTCGCGCGTCGAGCGTGGGTTCGAGTCTGCAAGCCCACGACCTGCCGCGACACACTCGAATCCCATGCACGCGGGGGTGAGACTCGAACCGCTTGCGCACCCGCGCCGCGCGACGCGACGAAAGCGGTCCTGACCTAGGCGGACACCTCTCCGCGCACTGCCGTTGAGTGTCCAATTTCTGTCCACCACAGCACAAAGGCCGCCCCTCCGAGCGGAGGAACGGCCTCTGACCTGCTACGTCGGTGGAGCTGAGGGGACTCGAACCCCTGACCCCCTGCATGCCATGCAGGTGCGCTACCAGCTGCGCCACAGCCCCGTCGCCCTCGCGGGCTCCGTGCACCCCGTGAGGTGCTCGGAAACTATAGGCCGCCGTGCGGCCGAAACGCTAATCGGGGTCCCGGGTCTCCGCGTCGGCGCTCTCGTCGGGCGCCGTCACGTCCGGTCCGGCGTTCCAGTCAGACGACGCGTCGGTCGGGCCGAGGTTGTAGCCGTGCAGGCGCCAGCCGGGCTCGGCGCCCGCGCGGTCGGCGGTGAGCTCGGCCCAGTGGGCGTTGAGCATGCCGACGACACCCCGCCAGTGCGGCGGCTGCCCGAGCAGGTCGGCGACGACGGAGCCGATCGCGGCGCCGTGCGACACGACGACGACCGTGCCGTCCCGGCCCACCCGCGCGGCGTGCTCGCGCACCGCGGTGCCGACGCGTGAGGCCACCTCGGCGCGCGTCTCGGCGCCGACGCCCGCGGGGTCGCCGCCGGCGCGCCACACCGCGAACTCCTGCGGCCAGCGCGCCTCGATCTCGTGGCCCGTCAGGCCCTCCCACTCGCCGAAGCCGCGCTCCCGCAGCCGCGGGTCGCGCTCGACGACCGTGCCGAGCGCGCGGCCCAGCGCGTCCGCGGTCTCGGCCGCACGCGACAGGTCCGAGCTGACGACGAGCGTCGGGGCGTACCGCGCCACGATGCGCGCCGCGGCCGTCCGCGCCTGCCAGCGCCCCGCGTCGTCCAGGGGGATGTCGACCTGCCCCTGCAGACGCGCGGTGGCGTTGTACGCCGTGCGGCCGTGCCGCCACAGCAGCAGGCGTCCGGCACCGGTGGTGGCGGCGCTCACTCCTCGCCGTCCCGGGCGCCCCGCTCGTCCGCGGGGAGCTCGATGAGCGGGCAGTCCTTCCAGAGCCGCTCGAGGGCGTAGTACACGCGGTCCTCGGCGTGCTGCACGTGCACGACGATGTCGCCGAAGTCGATGAGGACCCAGCGGCCCTGCCCCTTGCCCTCGCGGCGCACCGGCTTGGCGTCGAGCTTGTGCAGCGCCTCCTCGACGGCGTCGACGATCGCGCCGACCTGCCGCTCGTTGGTGCCGGAGGCGATGAGGAAGACGTCGGTGAGCACGAGCTGCTCGCTGACGTCGAGGGCGATGATCTCCTGGGCCTTGAGGTCGGACGCGGCACGGGCCGCCGCGTGGGCCAGCTCGATCGCACGGGTGCTCGCGGGCACGGGTCTCCTCGGGGTCGTGGCGCCGGTCGGCGCCGTGGTCGTGGCGTGCGGCGCGCGCCGCCCCGCACGGGGGTCAGAGCGGGGGCGCTCCCCCGACGGCCGCGAGCAGCGTGAGCGCCGGCACCGCGGCCGCCGTCTCGTCGCCGCGGGCGTTGATGAGCAGCAGCATGATGAGGAAGCCCAGGACGAACGCGACCAGCGCGAGCACGAGCAGGTGCAGCCACGTGTACGGGTACCGGCGCGTCTCCGGCTCGTCGTCGTCGAGGTCCTCGTCGTCGTGCTCGTCGGCCACGGCACGCCCCCAGGGGGCGGACGGCTCGCCGCGCACGGGGACCGCGGCGTCGGGCGCCGGCCCGGTCGTCCCGCGGCCGTCGGCGGCCGGCGCGAAGGGCGAGGAGCCGACCGCCTGCGGCGTGGGTGCGGCCGCGGGCTCGGCCGCGCCGCCCCACACGGGACCCGCGGGTGCGGGCGCCGGGACGGGACGGGGCGCGGACGACGCGGTGCGGCCGCCGGCAGCGGGCGCCGGCGGCGCGGCGGACGGCGACGGCGTGGCGCCCTCCGCGGGCGGCCACGTCGTGCCGGTCGACTGGCCCCACGCGGACGTGCGCGGCGTGGTCGGCTGTGCGGGTGCGGGTGCAGCTGCGGGCGCGGCCGCCGCCCAGCTCGGCCCGGCGGCCGGCGCCGCCGAGGCGTCGCGTCCGGCCCACGAGCGCGCGTCCGGTGCGCCGGGGCCGGTGGGCTCCGGCGTCGAGGGCGCCCACCCGCGCGGCGCACCCTGCGGGGCGGCGACGGGCGCGGCACCCGCGCCCGGGACGGGACGCGGTGCGGGACGCGCGCCGGGGTCCCCGGCCGGACGCTGCGCCGGGGCGCCCGGCGTCGCCGTCGGAGCCTGCCAGGCCGGTGCGGCGGAGCGGGAGCCGGGGGCGGACGACGGCGGCGCGGCCACCGGCCGCGGCGGCTGAGCGGGCGCGGGTCGCGGGGTCCCGGCCGGCGCGGGACGCGGACCGGCCGTGGGGTCGAGCGAGGGGTCGCGGTACGAGCGCCGCGACCGCGACGCGTCGGCCGGCGAGGTCGGGGCGGGCCCCGCGGCGGGCACGGGGCCGCGCGCGGAGGGGCCCGGCGTGCCGGCCGTCCAGGAGGGCGTGCCCGCCGGCTGCGGGGACGCGGACGTCCCGCCGGGCGGCGTCACGAGCCGGCTGCGCATCGCGCGGCGCGAGCCCGGCACGGGCGACTCACCGCCCTCCGGGGTCACCGGGGACGACGGTCCCGCGGCGGGGCCGGGGGCCGGCGCACCGCCGTCCAGGGCGGCCCGCTCCATCTCGCGACGGCGGCGGCGCTCTCCGGGTTCACTCATCACGACCTCGATACAACCTGTGCTTGGCGATGTACTGGACCACCCCGTCGGGGACGAGGTACCACACCGGCTCCCCCGCACGAGCGCGGGCTCGCACGTCGGTCGAGGAGATCGACAGCGCGGGGATCTCCAGGACGTCGACCCGCCCCTCGGGCAGGCCGGCGACGGACAACGCGTGCCCGGGACGGGTGACCGCCACGAACCGCGCCGTGTCGAAGAGCTCGGCAGCATCCTTCCACGTGAGGATCTGCGCGATCGCGTCGGCACCGGTGATGAAGTAGAGGTCGGCGTCCGGACGCTCCGCCTTGAGGTCGCGCAGCGTGTCGACCGTGTAGGTGAGGCCCGCGCGCTCGACGTCGACGCGGCTCACCGTGAACCGCGGGTTCGACGCCGTCGCGATCACCGTCATGAGGTAGCGGTGCTCGGCCTCGGTGACGACCGAGTCCTGCTTGAACGACGGCTGCCCCGTGGGCACGAACACGACCTCGTCGAGGCCGAAGCGCGCGGCGACCTCGCTCGCCGCGACGAGGTGGCCGTGGTGGACGGGGTCGAACGTGCCGCCCATCACTCCCAGGCGCACGCGACCCTCCGATGCGGGCAGCACCGTCAGTGGCGCGACCCGACGCTGCGGAAGGCGTAGGTGATGAGCAGCAGCGCCAGGAGGCCGACGAAACCGCCGATGCCGAAGACAGCGGGCGGGAAGGGGAGCTCGGTCCCGTGGGCTGCGGCCTCCTCGGCCGCGGCGATCAGGGTGGCGTGCACGTCGTCCTCCTGGTGTCGTCGCGTGACGGTGCTGTACCCCGGAACGGTGCCGGGTCCTGCGTCGCGGTGACCGGTCGAGCCCCGTGGGACGACCGCGCCGCGGCCCCCCAGTGTCGCACGGGTGGCGCGGCCTGTCGGGCACGTCAGCCGCGCACGTGCCCGTCCCCGTGCACGACCCACTTGGTCGTGGTGAGCTCCGCGAGCCCCATCGGCCCGCGGGCGTGCAGCTTCTGCGTGGAGATGCCGATCTCCGCGCCGAGCCCGAGCTGGCCGCCGTCGGTGAACCGCGTCGAGGCGTTCACCATCACCGCGGCCGAGTCCACCTCGGCGACGAAGCGCTCGCTCGCGGCGAGGTCGCGCGTGACGATCGCCTCCGTGTGCCCGGAGCTCCAGGTGCGGATGTGCTCCAGCGCGCCGTCGAGGTCGTCGACGACACGCACCGCCAGGTCGAGCGCGAGGTACTCGGTGGCCCAGTCGTGGTCCGTCGCAGGGACCACCGCGACGCCGTCGGGTGCGAGCTCCTGCGTGCGCGCGTCGCCGTGCACCGTGACGCCGGCGTCCGCGAGGGCCGTCAGCGCGGACGGCAGGAAGCCGGCCGCGGCGTCCCGGTGCACGAGCAGCGTCTCGGCGGCGTTGCACACGCCCACGCGCTGCGTCTTGGCGTTGAGCAGGATCGGCAGCGCGACCGCGGCGTCGGCGCTCGCGTCGACGTACACGTGCACGTTGCCCACACCGGTCTCGATGACGGGCACGGTCGACTCGCGCACCACGGTGGCGATGAGGTCGGCGCCGCCGCGCGGGACGAGCACGTCGACGAGGCCGCGCGCGTGCATGAGGGCGACGGCGCCCTCCCGGCCCCACGCGTCGATCGACTGCACCAGGTCGCCCGGCAGCCCCTGCTGCTCGAGGGCCCCGGCGAGCACGGCGACGACGGCCTCGTTGCTGCGCGCCGCGGCCGAGCCGCCGCGCAGCACGACCGCGTTGCCGCTCTTGAGCGCGAGGCCGGCGGCGTCGACCGTGACGTTCGGGCGCGCCTCGTAGATCATCCCGACGACGCCCATGGGCACCCGCAGCTGCCGCAGGCGCAGCCCGTTGGGCAGCGTGGAGCCGCGGACCACCTCGCCGACGGGGTCGGGCAGGGCCGCGAGGTCGCGCAGGGCGTCCGCGATGGCGCCGATGCGCGCGGGGTCGAGCGCGAGGCGGTCGAGCAGGCCCGGCGACATGCCCGTCTCGCGGCCGCGCGCCAGGTCCTGCGCGTTCGCCTCGACGATCTCCGGCGCCGCCGCGACCAGCGCGTCGGCCATCGCGTGCAGCGCCGCGTCCTTGGTGGCGCGCGTGGCCGTCGCGAGGCTGCGGGCGGCGACCTTCGCGCGGCGGGCCACCGCGAGCACGCCCTCGGACGCCGGCGTCGCGCTCGCGTCCCCGGCGCGCGCCGGGACCGCCGCCGTGGTGGTCGACGGGGCTGCGGTCGACGGAGCTGCGGTCGACGGAGCTGCGGGCTCGAGCGACGTCGTCATGCGCCCAGGGTAGTCCGCGCTCCCCCGCCCGCCGCGGGCGTCCACCAGGCGTCCGGCGGTGCGCCGGCGCCGCCGCGGTCAGCGTCGGCGGCGCACCAGGACGAGGTCGTCGCGGTGCACGAGCTCGCGGTCGTACCCGGGACCGAGCGCCTCGCGCAGGTCGCCGGTCGAGCGCCCGAGCAGCTGCGGCACCTCGTCCGCGGCGTACGACACGAGGCCGCGGGCCACGACGGCGCCCGTCGCGTCGACGAGCTCGACCGGGTCACCCGCCTCGAACGCCCCCTCGACGTCCGTGACACCCGCCGGCAGCAGCGACGTGCCGCGCTCGACGACGGCGCGCACGGCCCCCGGGTCGAGCACCAGCCGCCCGTGCGTGCGTGCGGCGTGCGCGAGCCACAGGCGCCGGATCGACGCCCGGCGGCCGGTCGCGGCGAACCACGTCCCGACGTCCTCGCCGACCAGCGCGCGCCCCGCCAGCGCGGCGGACGTCAGGACGACCGGGATGCCGGACTGCGTCGCGATCGCGACCGAGTCGAGCTTCGTCACCATGCCGCCCGTGCCGACGGCGCTGCCGCGCGCGGACACGTCCACGCCCTCCACGTCGGCGGGCCCGCGGACCTCCGCGATCCGGCGCGAGCCCGGCCGCGACGGCGGACCCGTGTAGAGGGCGTCGACGTCGGTGAGCAGCGCGAGCGCGTCCGCGTGCACGAGGTGGGAGACGAGGGCCGCGAGGCGGTCGTTGTCGCCGAAGCGGATCTCGTCGGTGGCGACCGCGTCGTTCTCGTTGATGATCGGCACGACGCCGAGGTCGAGCAGCCGGGTCAGGGCACGGTGCGCGTTGCGGTACTGCCCGCGCCGCCACGTGTCCTCGGCGGTCAGCAGCACCTGCGCGACGCGCAGCCCGTGCGCCGCGAACGCGCGCGTGTAGTGCGCGACGAGCAGCCCCTGGCCCACCGACGCGGCGGCCTGCTGCGTCGCCAGGTCGCGGGGGCGCGCCGCCAGGCCGAGCGGGCCGATGCCGGCCGCGATCGCACCGGACGACACGAGGACCACCTGCGTGCCCGCCGCGCGCCGCTCCGCGAGCACGTCGACGACCGCGCGCAGGCGGTCCGGGTCGAGGTGCCCGTCGGGCGTGGTCAGCGACGAGGAGCCGACCTTGACGACGAGCCGGCCGGCGGCGGGCAGCTGGTCACGGCCCAGCAGGGCGGCGGAGGTCACGCGCTCATGATGCCCGCCGCGGGCGCCCGCCCCCGACGCCTTTCCGGCGCGCGGACGCCCGCGCGCCGGCGACGTGCGTCACTCCGGCTCGGTCCAGACGCCCTGCTCGCGCTCCGTCCACAGCTCGGCGCGCGCGGCGGACTTGGCGTCCATGCGCTCCTTGTACTCCTGCCGCTTCTCGCCGCGCGTGGGGCGCGAGCGGTCCTCGAGCCGCAGGTCGGTGCCGCGCGGGCCGCCGAGCAGCTCGGACCCGGTGAGCAGCGTGGGCTCCCAGTCGAACACCACGGCGTTCGACTCGGGCCCGATGCGGACCTCGTCCCCCGCGACCGCGCCGGCCTCGTACAGCTTGTCCTCGACGCCCAGCCGCGCGAGCCGGTCCGCGAGGTAGCCGACGGCCTCGTCGTTCGCGAAGTCCGTCTGGCGCACCCAGCGCTCGGGCTTCTCGCCGCGCACGGCGAACCACACCTGGCCCGCGGCCTCGCGACGCGTCACCGTGAACCCGGAGTCGTCGACGGCCCGCGGACGCAGCACGACGCGCGTCGGCTCGGCGGCCGGCGCCGCGCGCCGCGCCTGCTCGACGCGCTCGGCGAGCGCGAACGTCAGCGGGCGCAGACCCTCGTGGCTGGCGGTCGAGATCTCGAACACCGGCAGGCCGCGGCCCTCCAGCTCCTCGTGGACGAGGTCCGCCAGGTCGCGCGCCTCGGGCACGTCGATCTTGTTCAGCACGACGACGCGCGGGCGGTCGGCGAGCGGCACCCCGCCCGCGGCGACCTCGAGGTCCTCGGCGTACGCGGCCAGCTCGGCCTCGATGACGTCGAGGTCGCTGATCGGGTCGCGCCCCGGCTCGAGGGTCGCGCAGTCCAGCACGTGCACGACGACGGCGCAGCGCTCGATGTGCCGCAGGAACTCCAGGCCGAGGCCCTTGCCCTGCGACGCCCCCGGGATCAGGCCCGGCACGTCCGCCACGGTGTAACGCGCGTCGCCGGCCTGCACGACGCCGAGGTTCGGCACGAGCGTGGTGAACGGGTAGTCGGCGATCTTCGGCCGCGCGGCGGAGATCGCCGCGACGAGGCTCGACTTGCCGGCGCTCGGGAACCCGACGAGCGCCACGTCGGCGATCGTCTTGAGCTCGAGCACGACGTCCGCCGCGTCGCCCGGCTCGCCGAGCAGCGCGAAGCCGGGCGCCTTGCGGCGCGGCGACGCGAGCGCGGCGTTGCCGAGGCCGCCGCGACCGCCCGCGGCCACGACGTACCGGGCGCCCGCGCCGACGAGGTCCGCGAGCACCTCGCCGTCGGGCGACTTGACGACCGTGCCGTCGGGCACGCCGAGGACGAGGTCCTCCGCGGTCGCGCCGCTGCGGTGGTCACCCATGCCCTGCCCGCCGTTGCCGGCGTGCCGGTGCGGCAGGTGGTGGAACGGCAGCAGGGTCGTCACCTGGGGGTCGACCTCGAGGATCACCGACCCGCCGTTGCCGCCGTTGCCGCCGTCGGGGCCTGCCAGGGGCTTGAACTTCTCGCGGTGGATGGACGCGCAGCCGTGCCCACCGTCACCGCCGGTCGCGTGCAGCACGACCCGGTCGACGAACGTCGCCACGGTGTGTCCTTCCTCGGCGCGTGCGCGCCTGCTCGTCTCGCGCGGGGCCGCAGGTGTCGCGCCGCCCTCTCGCGCTGCCGGTCGGCGGCGGCGGCGTGCCGCCCGCCGTCCCGACGATCGTCACACACGACGAAGGGGCGCACCGCACCGGTGCGCCCCTACGTCGAGTGCTGTGTGCGTCGCGGCTCAGACGTCCGCCGCGACGATGTCGACGACCTTGCGGCCACGACGCGTGCCGAACGCGACCGCACCGGCGGTCAGCGCGAACAGCGTGTCGTCGCCACCGCGGCCGACGTTGGCGCCCGGGTGGAAGTGGGTGCCGCGCTGGCGGACGATGATCTCGCCGGCCTTGACGACCTGACCGCCGAAGCGCTTCACGCCGAGGCGCTGCGCGTTCGAGTCGCGACCGTTGCGCGAGGAGCTCGCGCCCTTCTTGTGTGCCATGACTGACCTGCTCTCTTGCTGCGGGACGACGGGGAGGTGCCGCTCGCGCGGCCCCGGGTCACTGGATGCCGGTGACCTTCAGGCGGGTCAGCTTCTGGCGGTGACCCTGGCGCTTGCGGTACCCGGTCTTGTTCTTGTACTTGAGGATGTCGATCTTGGGACCCTTCTCGTCCCGCACGACCTCCGCCGTCACGGTCACCGCGGCGAGCGCCGCGGCATCCGTCGTGACCTTCTCGCCGTCCACGAGCAGGAGAGCCGGCAGCTGGACCGTCGACCCCGTCCCCGCGGAGAGGCGGTCGACGACGACGACGTCGCCGACGGCGACCTTCTCCTGGCGGCCGCCGGCCTTCACGATCGCGTACACCACGTTGCTGCTCATCTCTGCTCGTCGGACCTTCGGTACTGCTCGTTCGGTGAACGTCACCGCCGGTGCCCGCGCACCACCCGGCCACGAGGGCGAGGGGTTCGCGTCGGCGGATCGACGGCGCGTGCACCGGCACCGGGGCGCCTGCCCGAGGGGCGTGGACGCACCGGCGCGCACGCGGCGCACCGACGTTCTAGGGTACGGACCCCGTCCCGCCGGGTCAAACCC
>NZ_JBHUZW010000030.1:0-37535 GCF_042667215.1 Cellulomonas sp. NPDC057328
GTTATTGGTGGGGCCGCCCAGATACACCCCCCCGGCCCGGTCCCGGTTGCCGCCGGGCGGCGGGGCGGGGGGCGCCCGCCGGCGCGGGGCGCCGCGGCCCGCCCCACCCCCTACGCCCGCCTCCGCAGCGCCAGCACCGCCCCGACGACCGCTATCGCGCACCACGCGAGCAGCACCGCCAGCGACCGTCCCGGCAGGGTGAACGTGTCCGACGCCAGGCCCGCGCGGACCAGCTGCGCCATCGGCTCGATCGGCGCCCACGCGTGCGCGTCCTGCAGCCACTGCGGCATGCGCTCGGCGGGGTACGACACGGGTGAGAACAGCAGCACGACGAACACGAGCGCCTGCGTGAGCAGCTGGGCGAGCGCCGGCGGCAGCAGGGCCGCCATCGCGTAGCCGACGGACGCGGCCGTCAGCGAGACCAGCAGGGTCGCGGGCACGAGCCACGGCGCGAGCGCCAGGTCGACGTCGAACCGCCACACCCCGACGAGGACGCCGAGCACCATGCCGGGCAGCGCGAGCAGCGTCCACACCAGCAGGTCGCCGACGAGGAACGCGGTGCGCGGGACGGGCAGCGTGCGCAGCCAGTCGAGACTGCCCTCGGTGCGCGACTGCGACAGCAGCTGCGGCGTGAGCACCAGGCCGATGGTGATGAGGGTGATGGTCGGCGCGCCCGTGGCCAGGTAGAGCGCCGTGAGCGGGTCCGGGTCGCCGACGAGCAGCCCGTAGCCGACGACGGTCGCGACGGCCATGAACGCCTGCACGACCACCATGAGCGGCAGGAACTGGCTCTGCCGGCGGAACTGCCACTGCACGAGCAGCAGCGTCTGCCGGGCGGCGGTCGCGACGTCGGGACGGGCGACCTCGTGGGTGGTGGTCATGCCGCCACCTCCTCGGTCGCGCGGTCCTCGCCGACGAGCCGGACGTAGACGTCCTCGAGCGACGCCGGCGTGAGCGCGTACCGCTCGAGGCGGCCGGCGTCGACCTCGCCCTGCGCCCACGCGACGACGTCGGGTGCACGGTCGGCGGCCACGGTGCCGGTGGCCCGAAGCCGCCCGCCGGCGCCGGGGACGACCGCCGGGTGCCACGCCACCGGGCCGTCGTGCGGCAGGTCCACCTCGAGCGTCAGCGACCCGCGCAGCGTGCCCGTGAGCCCGGCGGGCGTGTCGGCCGCGAGGACGACGCCGTGGTCGAGGACCGCGAGGTGGTCGACGACGCGCTCGGCCTCCCGCACGTTGTGCGTGACGAGCAGGACGGCGTGCCCGGCGTCGGCGAGCCCGCGGATCTGCGCCCACAGCAGGCGCCGGCGTACGGGGTCGACGTCGTTGGTCGGCTCGTCGAGCACGACCAGCGCGCCGGGCTGCACGGCCGTCATCGCGAACGAGGTCAGGCGGGCGACGCCGCCGGAGACCTTCTCGGCGCGGGTGTCCGCCCACGCCCCGAGGTCGAGGGCGTCGAGCAGGTCCTCGGTGCGGCGCGCGACGGTGGCGCGGTCGCCGCCGCGGATGCGCCCGACGAGCTCGATCGCGCGCCGGGGCGTCAGGCCGGTGATCGGCACGTTCGCCTGCGCCTGGATCGACACCTTCCGCCGCGCCACCTCGGGGTGGGCCACCGCGTCGACGCCGTCGAGCGTGATGGTGCCCGCGTCCGGGCGCACCAGCCCGACCACCTGGTGCACCAGCGTCGTCTTGCCGGCGCCGTTGTGGCCGAGCAGCCCGACCACCTGGCCCGCCGCCACGTCGAGGTCGATCCCGTCGTTCGCCTGCACGCCCGTCCGCCCGCGGTAGCGCTTGCGCAGCCCGCGGACGGACAGCAGCACGTCCGTGCCCATCTCCGCCTCCTTGGATTCACGTCGGTACGTTCCCGACGGTATCCCTGCATACCGCCCAGCATCAAGACCGGTGTACCGATCGGTATGTCGCGGGTACCGGGTGGTACGTGCGCCGTCTACGCTGGGCGCATGGCCCGGGACGACCACGACGCGCTCAGCGCCGCCACGCGCGCGCTCGTCGACGCCACCGCCACGCTGACCCGCGTGCTGGGCGACCAGGCGCGCACGGTCGTGCCCGAGGTCGGCGCGACGGTCGCGCAGTCCCTGCGGGAGGCGTCGCGCGGGCTCGCCGTCGCGTCCGAGACGGTCTCGCGGACGGCCCGGACCGCGTCGCCCGCCGGCACCGGCACAGCAGGAGGCACCGGCACGGGCACCGACGGCGCCGACGCACCCGCCGCCGGCGGCGCGCGCGCCGAGGACCGCCGCCGCCAGCGCGTCGACCGCACCCGCGCCGACCTGCTCGCCGCGGCCGCGCGGGTCATCGCCGCGAAGGGCTACGAGGGGGCGTCGGTCGGGGACATCGCCGCCGAGGCCGGGTACACGAAGGGCGCCGTCTACGCGCACTTCGGGTCCAAGGAGGAGGTCTTCCTCACCCTCGCGCGCGACCGGCTCCACATCACCATCGAGTCGCCGGACGCGACGATCCCCGGCGTCACGGTGGACGGCGTCGACGAGGAGGCCGTCGCGGGCTGGCTGTGCGGCGTGCAGGACGACCCCCGCATCCTGCTCTCGCTCGAGTTCCTCGCGTACGGGCTGCGCCACCCGGAGGCGTCCGGCGAGCTCGCCCGCCTGCACGTCGCGTCGCACGAGGTCCTCGCGGACCAGGTCGCGGAGGTCCGGCGCGCGCGCCAGGGCGCGGACGCCGTGCCCGGCACGACGCAGGACGACTACGACACCGCGCTCGCGGTGATCAGCGTGCTCAACGTGGCGACGCTCGAGGGCCGGCTCACCGGCTCGCCCCGCCTGTCCCCGCAGGCCGGCGCACGCGTCATCGCCCGCCTGCTGTCCTGACGCTCCCGACGCCCCTGACGTCCTGACGCCCGTCGCCGGCGGCCCACGTCCGGGCGACCCCACCCCGTCACCCGTCCGGTCGAGTCGATTCAGCGACACGGCACGGCCCTGCCGTCGTCACCCGCGGTTCACCCGCGGGCCACGGCACCTCCCTAGCCTCGCGGCGCTCCCCTCGCCTCGAGACAGGACACTCATGCCCTCGCACGCCGCACGCGCGCACACGGCGAAGGCGGTCGGCACGGCTGCCGCCGCCGCGCTCGCGCTCACCCTGCTGCCCGCCCCCGCGGGCGCCGCACCCGCCGACGGGTGGCCCCTCGTCGTCACGGAGATCGCCCCCGACAACACCGGGTACGACGACTTCGAGTACGTCGAGATCACGAACACCACCGGGGCGGACGTCCTCCTCGGCGAGGGCGGGTACCAGCTCGCCTACACGTTCGCCGACGCGGCGGACCGCACGCGCGACAAGCCGCTCACGGTGCCTGCGGGGACCGTGGTGCCGGCGGGCGGGACCGTCGTGCTGTGGGTGCAGTACACGTCCGGCAACGTCGACACGACGCAGCACGACGCCGCCGACTTCCGCGCGTTCTGGGCGCAGCGCGGCGGCCCGTCGACCGACTACCCCGTGGTCCCGCTCAGCGGGCAGGCCGGCATCGCCAACGGCGGCGAGCGCGGCATCCGCGTGCTGTCGCCGTCCGGTGAGGTCGTCGGCTGGTCGTTCGTGCCGGCGGGCGGCGTCGGCGTCGACCAGGTCGTGCAGTTCCGCACGCCCGTGGACGCCGGCACGCGCGCCATGGACGTCCTCGCGACCCTCGCCGCGCCCAGCCCGGGCGTCGTCGCGCCGGAGCAGCTCGCGGACCGCACGTCCGCGGACCCCGACCCGACGCCGACCCCCACGGAGGAGCCGACGCCCACCGCGTCGCCGACCCCGACCCCGGAGCCGACGGCCACGCCGACGCCCACGCCGACCGCGACCCCGACGGCCGCCCCCGGGACCGCACCGGCCCCGCCGGCGGACTCCCTGCGCGGCCTGCTCCAGGTCACCGAGCTCATGGTGGACTCGACCAACGTCGGCGGCGCCGACGGCTACGAGTACGTCGAGGTCTACAACCCGACGACCCGCCCGATCCCGTTCGCGGACCACGTGATCCGCTACCTGTACCCGAACGAGGACTACACGAACGCGAACACCGCGCTGTGGCCGGCGACCCCGGCCGACGCGGTCGTCCCGGCCGGCGGCACGCTCGTGCTGTGGGTGAAGAACGGCGGCAACGAGGCGCTGACGCGCGCCGACTTCCGCACGTTCTGGGGCGTCGACGTGCCGGACGAGCGCATCCTCGAGATGCAGGTCGGCGGCATGGCGAACGGCAGCCCGCGCGGCGTCGAGGTCATGACGCAGACCGGCCACACGGTCAGCCGCGCGTACTACAACATGGCCGGCGCGCGCGACGTCGCGACGGACCGGGGCATCCACTACGCCGCCGACGCGGCCGACCTCTCGCGGCAGCGCCTGCTCGGCACGCGCGCCGCGACGCCGGGCACGGTGGGCGCGGACCAGGCACCGGCGACGCTCACGACGCCGGTGGCCGACGCCGCCGCGCCGACGGTCGCGGACGAGTCCCCGGACGTCGTCACGCCCGGTGCGCCGCTGACGTTCGCGGCGACGGTCGACGACGACCGGCAGGTGAAGCGCGTCGAGCTGCACGTGCGCTCGGACCTCGACGCGACCGACCGCGTGCTGTCGCTGCAGGACGACGGCTCCGGCCGCTTCGCGACGACGATCCCGTCGGTCGACCTCATCGGGAAGTCGTCCTACACGTACCGCTGGGTGGCGTCCGACGGCGTCCACCTGGTCGAGACCGACCCGGTGACGCTGCCCGTGCTGGGCGCGAGCGACGACCCCGTCCGCCTGAACGTCGCCGACGGCGACCTGCTCGCCGGCACCGCGCCCGTCTCGGTGGCGAGCGAGAGCGGCGACACCGCCGGCCTCGCGCTCGCGGTCGACGGCGCGCCCCTCACGCCGACGAGCCCGCAGCTGGAGAAGCCGGCGGTGTTCGCGGTCGAGGTGACCGCCACGGACGCGGCCTTCCGGAACGGCATCGTCCTGCCGTCGCCGACGGGCGACGCGTGCCGCGACGGCCAGGTGCTCACCATCTTCGAGCGCGGGACGTACTCGAACGTCGAGACCGTCACGGCGTCCGTCCCGCTCGACGCCGTCCGCCCGGGCGAGCCCGTCACGGTGCTCGTGTCCGCCGGCACCAAGGCGTACCCCTGCGACGACCCGAACGAGAACAACGACGACTTCACCGCGATGAACCCGCGCCTCGTGCTGCCCGACGGCCGCACGCTGGTGCCGGCCGGCTACACGGGCGGCTCGATCGCGATGGGCGACTCCGCGGGCAAGACCGGCGACTACGTGGCGACGTTCACGGTCCCCGACGACGCCTTCACGGCCGTCGGCCACGCCTGGGACACGACGACCGTCGGCGACGGCGCGCACACCGTCACCGGCACGGACGGCACCGCCACGGCGTCGGCCGACGTGGTCGTCGACAACACGGCGCCCGTCGTCACGATCGCGGTCGACGCGGACGAGACGTCGGACGCCGGCCTGCAGGGGACCATCCGGGTCGCCGCGACGGCCACGGACGCCACCTCGTCCGTCGCGGGTCTCACCGCGACGCTCGACGGCGAGCCGGTCACGCTGCCGCTGGCCACGTCGTCGCTGCTGCTCGTCCCGGGCGAGCACCACGTCGCGGTGACCGCGACCGACGCGGCCGGCAACGCCGTCACCGCGCGCCGCACGTTCACGACGCCGGACGAGGTGCCGTCCGTCGAGCTGCTCACGCCCACCGACGGCGCGCAGGTCACGGGCGCCGCGGTGGAGCTGGCCGCGCGCGTCGGTGACCCGACCGGCGACGCGCTCACGGTGTCGTTCCACGAGGCGTTCCGCTTCGCCGCCACCGACGCCGCCGTCACGGCGGCCTCCGGCACGACGCGCGACGCGGCCGCCACGTCCCGCGACGCCGCCGCCCTCACCGCGGAGCAGCGCGCCGCGCTGACCACGGCCGACGGCGCGGGCGTCCGCACCGAGGGCGGCGACGCCCTGCCGTACCAGCTGTTCGACGTGGCCGTCCCCGCGGAGGCGGGCGACGGTGCGCGGGTCGTCACCACCTGGGACGGCGCCGCGGAGTCCGGCGCGACGGTCGTCCTGCACGTGTGGGACGTCGCCGCGGGTGCGTGGGCGGAGGTCGACCGGCACGTCGGCACCGGCGACGGCAGCACCGAGGAGACGTTCACGCTGGCCGCGGACGTCCCCGTCGCGGGGCACGTCGCCGACGGGAAGGCACGCTTCCTCGTCCAGCACTCCGAGGGCTGGGCGGGCGCGAACCTGTCCACGCGCGCCACGCCGGTCACCCCGGCCCACCCGCAGGACACGCCGCGGTCCGACTACGACTTCACGCTCGCCTGGGAGTCGGACACGCAGTACTACAACGAGGCGTTCTACGACCACCAGCTCGCGATCCACGAGTACCTGCTGGACCGCCGCGACGAGCTGAACCTGCAGTACCTGTTCCACACCGGCGACATCGTCGACAACTGGGACCAGCCCTACCAGTGGGCCAACGCGGACGCCGCGTACCGGATGCTCGACGAGGCCGGCCTGCCGTACGGCGTCCTCGCAGGCAACCACGACGTCGGCATCTTCGACTCGGACTACACCGCGTACTCGCAGTACTTCGGCGAGGCCCGCTTCGCCGGCAACCCCTGGTACGGCGGCTCGTACCGGGACAACCGCGGCCACTACGACCTGTTCACGGCCGGCGGCATCGACTTCGTCGTCGTCTCGATGGGCTGGGGCCCGGGTGACGCGGAGATCGCGTGGATGAACGAGACGCTCGCGCGGTTCCCGAACCGGGTCGCGATCGTCAACCTGCACGAGTACCTGCTCACGACCGGCGGTCTCGGCCCGGTGCCGCAGCGCGTCCAGGACGAGGTCGTGGCGACCAACCCGAACGTCCGCATGGTGATGAGCGGGCACTACCACGACGCGTACACGCGCATCGACCGGTTCGACGACGACGGTGACGGGACGTCCGAGCGCGTCGTCACGCAGATGCTGTTCGACTACCAGGGCCTGCCGGAGGGCGGGCAGGGCTACCTGCGCCTGCTGCACTTCGACAACGAGGGCGAGCAGATCCAGGTCCGCACGTACTCGCCGTCGTACGAGGTCTACAACTCCGACGACCCGACGCTCGACCTGGGCGCGCAGGAGTTCACGATCTCGTACGCGGACGCGGGCATCACGCCGCGGGCGAAGGTGCTGGTCGGCGACGCGTTCCACGCCGAGGTGCGCACGGACGCCGAGCTGACGGCGGCGACGACGGTCACGCCGGCGACGCGCCCCGCGGCGGGTGCGCTCGGTACGCCGGCGTCGCCGCTCGCGGGTGACGCGGCGATCCTCGCGGTCCCGGTGCTGCCGGGCGCCGAGGGCGCGGTCGTCCGGGCCGCGTGGACGCCGACGGACGGCACGCACGGCTGGTACGTGCGGGTCGTCGACGAGCACGGCGCGGTCGTGGAGTCGGAGGTGCGCACGGTGACGTTCACGCGCACCGGCGCGGTGCCCGGTGAGCCGGGCGGTCAGCCGGGCGCGGGCGGCGGCACGCCGGGCGGCGGTAGCGGTGCGGGCACGGGCACCAACACCGGCACGGGCGCGGGCGCCTCGACGGGCACCGGCACTGCCCGCGGCACGGGCGTCCGCGGCTCGTCCGGCGCCCTGGCGACGACGGGTGCCGACGCGCTCGGCCTCGCGCTCGTCGGCGGTCTGCTGCTGGCGGCGGGCGCGGCGGCGGTCGTCACGCGCCGGCGGATGACCGCGAGCTGACCCCGGGCGGCCGGCGACCCCGCCCGCCCGACCCGACGACGCCCTCCCGGCCACCCGACCGGGAGGGCGTCGCCACATCCCCCCGCCCAGCCGCGAACGGAATGCCGGTGCGGTTCCGGCTCCCGTAACGCGCACCACTGTTCCGCTCGGCGCGAGGGACGTGGTGGTGGTGCGGTCTCGGGGAGCGCCACCTCGCGTGCGGGTGCGGCCGCGCCGGCGCACGCCAGGTCGCGTTCGGCATGGACACGTCAGGCACCGTCCACCGCGAACGGGCTCCCGCGTCGGCACCAGGCCCCCGGCACGCGCACCAGGGCCCGTTCGACACGGACACGCCCGCTGCCGCTGCCACTCCCGCTGCCGAACGGAATACCGGTGGCCGTACGAGGGCTCCGTAGCCGCACCGGTACTCCGCTCGGCGGGGGACGTGCGGCGGGTGACGGGCGGAGGGAGGTGACGTGCGGCGGGTGACGTGCGGCGGGCGACGTGCGGGGGTGACGAGCGGCGGTCAGCGGGGGCGGGGTGGGGCCGTGCTCGCGCGTTCGACCAGGGTCGTCGGGACCACCACGTGGTGGCCGGCCAGGCGGCTGCGGTCGCGGATCTGGCGCATGAGGAGCTCGACCAGCTCCGCGCCGATGGCCGTGAAGTCCTGGCGGACCGTCGTCAGCGGGGGCCACAGGTACTCGGCCATGGGGATGTCGTCGAAGCCGACGACGGACACGTCCTCCGGCACCCGGCGCCCCGCCTCGTGCAGCGCCCGGACCACGCCGGCCGCCATCTCGTCGTTCGCGCAGAACACCGCGGTGACCGACGGGTCGTCGGCGATGCGCGCCCCGACCTCGTACCCCGACGCCGCCGACCAGTCGCCGTGCCACTCCTCCGGCACGGGCCGACCAGCCGCGCGCAGCCGGGTCCGCCACGCGTCGGCCCGCACGCGCGCGGGGGTCGAGTCGAGCGGTCCGCCGACGTGGTGGACGGTCGGGTGGCCGAGGTCGAGCAGGTGCTGCACGGCGAGCGACGCGCCCTCGGCCTGGTCGGTGCCGACGGCGGGGTGGTGCCCGACGAACCGCGAGTCCGAGACGACGACCGGCAGCCGCGGCGGCAGCGCGAGCGTGTCCGGCGTGGCGTCCTCGGCGCGGATGACGACGAGGCCGTCGATGGCCTGGTGGTCGAGCCGCCGCACGGCGTCGGAGACGTCGGACGACGACGGCGTGCGGACGTCCACGAGAGTGACGCTGTACCCGTGCTGGCGGGCGGCCTCGACGACGCCCTCGAACGTGCGCGACTCCCCCGTGCGGGTGAGCCGGTGGGCGATGAGCCCGATGGTGCCGAACGAGCCGGAGCGCAGCGCGCGGGCGGCGTGGTTGGGGCTGTAGCCGAGCTGGTCCATGGCCGCGAGGACGCGGTCGCGCGTCTCGGCCCGGACGTTGGTGGCGCCGGTCGAGACGCGGGAGACGGTCTGCTGCGAGACGCCGGCCAGCCGTGCGACGTCGGCGATGGACGGGCCCGGGCGGCCGCGGGCGGAGGTCACCTGCGACATGCGGAGCAGCATAGCGATGGTGACGTCGCCATGGACGCGGTCGTCAACACCGGACGTGACGGATGGTGACGTCACCATTCCGTGACCTGCGGCAGCGCACGAGCGCTTGACACTCGCGGACACCCGGTGGAAACGTGCCGGGTGCCGCCAATGGTGACGTCAACATCGGCGCCACGAAGGAGTGTCCCGTGACCCAGACCGCCGTGCCCCCCGCGGTTGCCCCCGCCGCCGCGGTGCGCCGCCGCCGCGCGCGCCCGTCGTGGACCGGCTGGGGCTTCGTCGGCCCGTTCATGGCCGTGTTCGCGCTCGTGTTCCTCGCGCCCATCGCGTACTCGCTGTGGATCAGCCTGTTCCGCACCCAGCTCGTCGGCGGCACCACGTTCGTCGGGCTCGAGAACTACCAGCGCGCGCTCGCCGACCCGCAGTTCTGGTCCGCGCTCGGCCGCGTCACGCTGTTCCTCGCCGTGCAGGTGCCGGTCATGCTCGGCATCGCCCTGCTCGTGGCCCTCGCGATCGACAGCGGCCGGCTCTACGGGCGGGACTTCTTCCGCATCTCGATCTTCCTGCCGTACGCCGTCCCCGCCGTCGTCGCGACGCTCATGTGGGGCTTCATGTACGGCACGCGGTTCGGCCTCGTCGGCAACATCAACGACGCGTTCGGCGTCAGCCTGCCGAACCCGCTGTCGCCCGACCTCGTCCTGGCCGCGATCGGCAACATCGTGACCTGGGAGTTCGTCGGCTACAACATGCTGATCTTCTACTCCGCGCTGCGCACGGTCCCCAGCTCGCTGTACGAGGCGGCCGAGATCGACGGCGCCGGCCAGTGGCGGGTCATCACGGCGATCAAGCTGCCCGCGATCCGCGGCGCGCTCGTCATCGCGGGCATCTTCTCGATCATCGGCAGCTTCCAGCTGTTCAACGAGCCGAGCATCCTGCAGTCCCTGGCGCCCAACGCCATCACCACGTACTTCACGCCGAACCTGTACGCGTTCTCGCTGTCCTTCTCGGGCCAGCAGTACAACTACTCGGCCACGGTCGCCCTCATCATGGGCGTCCTCACGATGGTGATCGCCTACGTCGTCCAGCTGCGCGGCATGCGCAAGGAGGCGTGAGCGATGACCACCGCGACCCCGACCCCCACGACGCCCCGGTCGTCCGCACCCCGCCTGCGCAGCACGCGCGGTGCCGGGCAGCGCCCCGGGACCGGCCGCACCCGCGGCCACAGCGCCGACCGTCCGCGCCGGTCCGTCCTGCTCACGGTCCTCACCGCGCTCGTCCTCCTGTACGCGCTGGTCCCGCTCGCGTGGCTCGTCATCAACGCGACGAAGACGCAGGGCGACCTGCTCACGTCGTTCGGCCTCTGGTTCGGCGACTCGTTCGCGCTGCTGACCAACATCGGCCAGACGCTCACCTACGACGACGGCATCTTCGTCCGCTGGTTCCTCAACACCGTGCTCTACGTGGTGCTGGGCGCGGGCGGCGCGACGCTGCTCGCGGTGCTCGGCGGGTACGGGCTGGCGAAGTTCCAGTTCCCCGGCAAGCGCGGCGTGTTCGCCGTCGTCATCGGCGCCGTCGCCGTCCCCGGCACCGCGCTCGCCGTGCCGACGTTCCTCATGTTCAGCCAGATGGGCCTGACCAACACGCCGTGGTCGGTCATCATCCCGTCGCTGATCTCGCCGTTCGGCCTCTACCTCATGTGGACGTTCGCCGCGGAGGCGATCCCCACCGAGCTCATGGAGGCGGCACGCATCGACGGCGCCACCGAGGCCCGCACGTTCGCGCAGGTCTGCCTGCCGCTGCTCGCCCCGGGCATCGTCACGGTGCTGCTCTTCACGATGGTCGCGACGTGGAACAACTACTTCCTGCCACTGATCATGCTGAAGGACCCCGACTGGTACCCGCTGACGCTCGGCCTCAACGCGTGGAACGCGCAGGCCGCCACCGCGGGCGGCGAGGCGATCTTCCACCTCGTCATCACCGGGTCCGTCCTGACGATCGTCCCCCTGGTCGTCGCCTTCCTCTTCCTCCAGCGCTACTGGCAGTCCGGTCTCGCGGCCGGCTCCGTGAAGGAGTGACGGCACCCCCGCACCACGGCGCCCGCCGCCGCCCCCGCACCACCGTTCCCGTACGACGACGTGAGAGGACACCCCATGACCCGCACGACCCGAGGCGCCGCGTTCCGCGGTGCCGCCCTCGTCGGCACGCTCGCGCTGACGCTCGCCGCCTGCAGCGGCGGCGGCGGCGACGCCGACCCGGAGGCCGCCGCCGAGGAGGGCGGCGAGCTCCTCGTCTGGGCGTGGGACCCGACCGTCGAGCCCATCGCCGAGGCCTACATGGAGGCCAACCCGGACGTCGAGATCGAGCTCGTCAACGCGGGCACCGGCAACGACCAGTACACGGCCCTGCAGAACGCGATCAGCGCCGGCTCGGGCGTGCCCGACCTGGCCCAGATCGAGTACTACGCGCTGCCGCAGTTCGCGATCGGCGAGTCGCTGGCCGACCTCACCGACCTCGGCGCCGGCGAGCTCGAGGGCACCTACACGCCCGGCCCGTGGAACGCGGTGCAGCAGGGCGAGGGCATCTACGGCCTCCCGCTCGACTCCGGCCCGATGGCGCTCTTCTACAACGAGGAGGTCTTCACGCAGCACGGCATCGAGGTGCCGACGACGTGGGACGAGTACGTCGCCGCGGCCCGCACGCTGCACACGGCCGACCCGAACGCGTACATCACGGCCGACACCGGCGACGCGGGCCTGGCCACGTCGCTCATGTGGCAGGCCGGCGGTCGCCCGTTCCAGGTGGACGGCACCGACGTGACGATCGACCTCGCGGACGAGGGCTCGGAGCAGTACGCCACGATGTGGCAGCAGCTCGTCGGCGAGGACCTCGTCGCGCCGATCAGCGCGTGGAGCGACGAGTGGTACCAGGGCCTCGGCAACGGCACCATCGCCACGCTCGTCACCGGCGCGTGGATGCCCGGCAACTTCGAGTCCGGCGTGCCCGAGGGTGCCGGCAGGTGGCGCGTCGCCCCGATGCCCCAGTGGGCCGAGGGCGAGTCCGTCACGGCCGAGAACGGCGGCTCGGCGATGTCCGTGACCGAGGCTTCGGAGAACAAGGCGCTCGCGTACGACTTCCTCGAGTTCGCGTCCTCCGGCGAGGGCGTGCAGCTGCGCCTCGACGGCGGCGGCTTCCCCGCCACGGTCGCGGACCTCGAGTCCGAGGAGTACCTGGGCCAGGAGTCGGAGTACTTCGGCGGCCAGAAGATCAACGAGGTCCTCTCGCAGGCCGCCTCGGACGTCTCCGAGGGCTGGCAGTACCTGCCCTACCAGGTCTACGCGAACAGCGTCTTCAACGACACCGTCGGTCAGGCCTACGTGTCCGACACGACGATCGCCGAGGGCCTCGCCACGTGGCAGGACCAGCTCACCACCTACGGCAACGACCAGGGCTTCACGGTCGAGTGACCCCCTGACGACGGACCGGGGGCGGCGGCGCACGCGTCGCCGCCCCCGGCTCGTCACCGGGCCCGCTCGTCGCCCGGACCTGCACACCCCCACCGGCTCGCCCGCCGACGTGGGAGGGGCACCGCCCCTCCGTCGTGGACGTGCGACCCACCGCTGCACCCGCCTCCCGACCCGAGGAGCCCCGCCATGCCCACGTTCGAGATCGGCGAGCAGGACTTCCTGCTCGACGGCCGCCCGCACCAGGTGCTGTCCGGCGCGCTGCACTACTTCCGCGTGCACCCGGACCTGTGGGCCGACCGCATCCGCTCGGCGCGGCTCATGGGCCTCAACACCGTCGAGACGTACGTCGCGTGGAACGTGCACGCGCCGACGCCCGACGTGTTCGACACGACGGGCCCCCGCGACCTCGGCCGGTTCCTCGACCTCGTCGCGGCGGAGGGCATGCACGCGATCGTGCGGCCCGGCCCGTACATCTGCGCCGAGTGGGACAACGGCGGGTTCCCGGCGTGGCTGTTCCGCATGCCCGGCGTCGGCGTGCGGCGCAACGAGCCGACGTACATGAAGGCCGTGCAGCAGTACCTCGAGCACGTGCTGCCGATCGTCGCGGAGCGCCAGGTCACGCGCGGTGGGCCGGTGATCGCCGTGCAGGTGGAGAACGAGTACGGCGCGTACGGCGACGACAAGGAGTACCTGCGCGCGCTCGTCGCCATCAACCGCGCGCAGGGCATCGAGGTCCCGCTGCTCACGTGCGACCAGGCCGACGACGCGATGCTCGAGCGCGGCGGCCTGCCGGAGCTGCACCGCACGGCGACGTTCGGGTCGCGCACGCCCGAGCGGCTGGAGACTCTGCGCCGGCACCAGCCCACCGGGCCGCTCATGTGCATGGAGTTCTGGTGCGGCTGGTTCGACCACTGGGGCGCGCACCACCACACGACCGACCCGGCGCAGTCGGCGGGCGACCTCGACGCGCTGCTCGCGGCGGGCGGGTCCGTGAACGTCTACATGTTCCACGGCGGCACGAACGCCGGGTTCACGTCCGGCGCCAACGACAAGGGCGTCTACCAGCCGACCGTCACGTCGTACGACTACGACGCCCCGCTCGCGGAGGACGGCACGCGCACGGCCAAGTACGACGCGTTCCGCGCGGTACTCGGGCGGTACACGGAGCTGCCCGCGGAGACCGCGCCGGAGCGTCGGCCGGCGCCGACCGGCGTCCTGCGCGACGGGCGGCGGACCGTCGACCTGTGGTCGGTCGTCGAGGGCCTGGACGGCTGGGTCGACACGCACGACGTGCCGACGCACGAGCAGGTCGCGGCGTCGAGCGGGTTCGTCCTGTACCGGACGTCGGTGGACCTGGCGGAGCCCGCCGTGCTCGCGTTCGCCGAGGTCCGCGACCGGGCGCAGGTCTTCCTCGACGGGCGCGCGGTAGGCGTGATCGACCGGTCGGAGCGCGCCACGTCGCTGACGCTGCCCGCCGGCGCCGGCCGCCTCGACGTGCTCGTCGAGGACCAGGGCCGCGTCAACTACGGCCCGCGGATCGGCGAGGCCAAGGGCCTGATCGGCCCGGTGACGCTCGCCGGCCGGCCGCTCACCGGCTGGCGCGTGCTGCCCGTCGACGTCGACGCGCTCGCGGCGTCCCCGGCGCTGGCGGCCGACGCCCCCGCGTCCACCGCCCCCGTGCCCGGGCCGTCGTTCAGCGTCTGGGAGGCCGACCTGCCGCAGGCCGACCTGTTCGTCTCCACGCGCGGCTGGGGCAAGGGCGTCGTCTGGGTGAACGGCACGTCGCTCGGCCGCTACTGGTCCAAGGGCCCGCAGACCACCCTCTACGCCCCCGCGCCGGCCGTGACCGGCCGCGGCGACCGCGTCGTCGTCCTCGAGCTGCTCGGCGGTGCCGGCGCGCTCGAGCTCGTCGACGCCCCGGACCTCGGGCACACCGAGTTCTGACGCCGCGGTCCTGACCGGTGCGGCCGCGCGGCCGCACCCCACCGACCCCGGCGGGTCGGTACGGGCACGACGCAGTCCCCCGGTGCCCGTCCCGGCCCGCCGGTCCACCCCCTCGCACGACCGCACCACCCGGCACGACCGGCACGACCCCGCACGACCCCGCACGACCCAGCACGACCCAGGAAAGACGCGACCTCAGAGAAGAGGACCGATGACGACGACGTCACGTCGATCGACAGCGGGAGCCGCCGTGCTCGCGCTGACGGCCGGGCTCATCGCAGCCCCGGCCGTGACCGCACCCGCCGCGGCGGCCACCGCGGTGACCGTCACCCCCAACCCCTGGTACGCCGGGGAGGAGTTCCAGGGCTGGGGCACGAGCCTGGTCTGGTTCGCCAACGCGACCGGGGACTACCCGGCCGACGTCCGCCAGGACCTGTACGACAAGCTTTTCACGGCCGACGGCCTCGACCTCAACATCGCCCGCTACAACATCGGCGGCGGGCACGCGTCCGACGTCGAGGACTACCTGCGCCCGGGCGGCGCCGTCGAGGGCTGGTGGCAGCCCGACGCGACCGGCGACCTCTACGGCGCCCCGACGACGCACGCGAACGCGGCCGCGGTGCGCGAGGCCTTCGACCCCGCGGACGACCGGTTCTACGACCTCGACGCCGACGCGACGCAGCGGTGGTGGGTCGACCAGCTCACGGCCGACGACCAGATCACGCACTGGGAGACGTTCGCGAACTCGGCGCCGTGGTTCATGACCGAGAACGGCTACGTCTCGGGCGGCTTCGACGCGAGCGCCGAGCAGCTGCGGCCGGACCAGGTCGACGCGTTCGCGCAGTACCTCGTGCGCGTGAGCGAGGAGCTCGAGGACGCGCACGGCATCACGGTCGACACCATCGACCCGCTGAACGAGCCGAACACGAACTACTGGGGCACGACGCTCCGCGACGGCGTGCCGGTCGGCGGCCGCCAGGAGGGCATGCACGTCGGGCCCGCGCGGCAGGCGGACCTCATCGACGCGCTGGCCGCGCACCTGCGCGCGCCCGGGTCGACCACCGACGCCGTCGTCTCCGCGATGGACGAGACGAACCCCGGCACGTTCGTGCGCAACTGGGAGGCGTACGACGCGCAGACCCGCGCGAACGTCGACCAGCTCAACGTGCACACGTACGGCACGGGCGGCCGCCAGACGGTCCGCGACCTCGCCAAGGTGGCCGACAAGCCCCTGTGGATGAGCGAGGTCGAGGGCAGCTGGGTCAACGGCTGGAACCCGGCGAGCATCGTCAACGGCCTCGGCCTGGCCGGGCGCATCCACGACGACCTGCGCGAGCTGGAGTCGGACGCGTGGGTGTTCTGGCAGCCGGTCGAGGACCTGTGGAACATGGAGCCGCAGGGCGAGGACCTCAACTGGGGCGGCGTGTTCATCGACCTCGACTGCCGCTGGTACGGCGAGGGCGAGGACGCGGTGTTCGCGTCCGAGCGGCGCGTCGAGGCGGCCGGCGGCGACTGGTCGCGGGTCGAGGCGTGCCACGTCGAGACGAACACGAAGTACGACACCACCCGCAACTTCACGCACTTCATCCGCCCCGGCGACCGCGTCATCGCGACCGACTCGGTCGTCACGACGGCCGCGCTCTCGGCGGACGGCACGTCGACGTCGCTGGTGCACACGAACGCGTCGACGCAGCCGGTGACCCTCACGGTCGACCTGGCGAAGTTCGGCACGGTCGCGGCGGGCGCCACGGCGACGCCGTACGTCACGACGCAGTCCCCGGCGGACGAGCCGAGCGCGAACGCGCTCGTCGAGGGCGACGCGGTCCCCGTCGACGCGGACGCGCGCACCGTCACGCTCACGCTGCCCGCGCAGTCGGTCAGCTCGATCGTCCTCGACGGCGTGCACGGCGTGGCCGAGGACGCCGCGGCGATCGCCGACGGCCACACGTACCAGCTCACCGGCGTGCAGAGCGGCAAGGCGCTGACGGCGGCGACCGGTGCGGCCACGGCGACCACCATCACGACGCCGGGCACGACGGCCGAGACCGTTCGCCCGCAGCTGTGGACGGCGCACGCGGTGGCCCCGGGCCGCCTCGACGGCACCAAGCGCTTCGTCCTCGAGGGCGCCGACGGGCGCGTGCTCGGGGCGACGACGGCGGGCACCGACCTGCGGTCGACGTCCGTCGAGGCCGCGGCCGAGGACCCGGCGACGCGCTGGATCGTCTCCTCCACCGAGGGGCGCTCGTTCGCGTTCGTCAACGAGGGCATCGGGCAGGCGCTCGAGGTCGGCGGCCAGTCGACCGCCGAGAACGCCGGCGTCGGGGTCTACGGCTCCAACGGCGGCGCGAACCAGCGCTGGTACCCGCGCGACGTCGCGGCGACCGGGGTCTCCCCGGTGGCCGTGAGCACGACCGTGGGCGTCGCGCCGGTGCTGCCGGCGACGGTCGTCCCGACGTACCGCTGGGGCACCGGGCCGGCCGCGACGGTCGTCTGGGACGAGGTCCCGGCGTCCGCGTGGGAGCAGGCCGGGCAGGTCGCGGTGACCGGCACGGCGACCGACGTGTACGGCGCGTCGCTGCCCGTGACCGGGACCGTCGACGTCGGCGGGTTCACCGTGACCGACCCGGTGTCGGTGACGGCCTACGAGGGCTCGACGCTCGCGCAGGTGCAGGATGCCGCGCCGGCGGTCGTGCCGGCGCGCGTCGGGGCGTCCACCGCGACGTTCGACACGCCCGTCACGTGGGACTGGTCGGGCGTCACGGACGCGTCCTTCGCGGAGCAGGGCGTCGTCGCCGTGCCGGGCACGGCGGAGTCGAACGAGGCCGGCGCGGAGCCGGTCCCGGCGACCCTCCACGTCGTCGTCACCGCGCGGGCCTCGGCGAACATCGTCCCGCTGCCCACCACGGCGGCGAGCGCGACGTTCACCGAGCCGGGCTACTCCATCGAGAACACCCGCAACGGCAACCGGACCGACAAGGCTTGGTCGAACTGGGTCGGCACGGCACGCACGTCCGACACGCTGACGTACACGTTCCCGGCCACGCAGCTCGCCGACGCGTCGGTGTTCTTCTACGCGGACGGCAGCCACCGCAGCTGGGCGCGCGAGACGGTCGTCGAGTACCGGGACGCGGCCGGGACGTGGCAGCGGGTGCCGGGGCTGGACCAGCCGGTGCCGACGCCCGCCCCGACCGAGGGCGCTGCGCCGGTGCTCACGGTGGACCTCGACGGGCTCGCGGCCACGGGCCTGCGGTTCGTGCTCACGCCCAACCCGGGCGTGCACATGATCGTGTCGGAGGTGGAGATCGGCGCCGTCGCGCCGGCCGCCGGCTCCGTCACGGACCTCGCCGCGCTGCGCACGAACGGCGTCGACGTGCCCGGCTTCGCGGCCGACGTGACGTCGTACGACGTGACGGTCGACGGCTCGGCGTGGCCGAACGTCGTCGCGGTGCCCGTCGACGCGGACGCGACCGTGGAGGTGACGCAGCCGTCGGAGGGGAACGACGGCGTCGCCACCGTGCGCGTCACGGCGGCCGACGGCTCGGCGACGACCGAGACGACCGTGCGGGTCGAGCGGCGCGCGGTCGTGCGCGGCGTGACCCTCAGCGGGCTCGCAGCGGACGGCACCGCCACGGCGGGCACCGCGCTCACCGCGGTGGTCGACGTCGACCCCGCCGACGCCGCGCTCACGTACGCGTGGGCCGTCGACGGCGAGGCCGTGGCCACCGGGGCGTCGTTCACGCCCACGGCGGAGCACGTCGGGTCGGCCGTGACGGTCACGGTCGTCGCGTCGGCCGAGGGCTTCGCGTCCTCCGCCGAGGTGGCGTCGGCCGCGGTGACGGTCGCCGCGGCACCGGTCGACCCGGGCACGGGCGGGCCGGGGCAGCCGGGCCAGCCCGGTCAGCCGGGCCAGCCGGGGCAGCCCGGTCAGCCGGGTGGGCCGAACCCCGGTCAGCCGGGGCAGCCGGGCCAGCAGGCGGGGCCGACGGTCACGCTGTCGTCGGGCAGCGTCCGCCCGGGCGGCACCGTCGAGGTGTCGGCCCGCGGGCTGACGGCCGGCGGCGAGGTGGGCATCGAGCTCCGCTCGGAGCCGGTCCTGCTGGCCACCGCCACGGCCGACGCGTCGGGCGCCGTCACCACGCGGGTGGCCATCCCGCGCGGCACGGAGCTCGGCACGCACACCGTCGTGGTCGTCGACCGCGCCACGGGTGCGACCGGCACGGCGACCCTCCGGGTCGTCGGCGGCACCGGCGGCGGCCTCGCCACCACCGGCGCGGAGCCGTGGACCCTGCTCGCGCTCGCCCTCGGCCTCGTCGCCGCCGGCGCGGGCGTGGTCGTGGTCCGCCGCCGCCGGACGAGCACCACCGCCTGACGGCGCGCCGGCACGACCGGCGCACGACCGACGCGGCCCCGGGGACGACCTCCCCGGGGCCGCGTCGCGTCGCGGACGTGACCTCGCCGGGCCGCCACACGGCCAGACCCAGGGCCGTGCAGCGTTCGTGCCGCCTGGCGTGACGAAGGCTGCACACCGGCGCGACGCTGTCGTCCGACGTCTCTCCGACATCGAGGCCGGCCAGCAGGCCGCCTACCTGGACCCGACGCAGGAGTACCACGGCGAGCTGGCCCGTCTCGACGAGTCGGTGCTCGCCGCGTCCCGGCGGTACCTCGCCGCGCACGGGATCGCGATGCCCTGACGGGATGCGGCCGCTGTCCCGGCGGGGCGCGTGCACCTCTGCCCCGTCGTTCTCCGTGCTCGCGACAGCGGTACGTCGACAGCGGTACATGCGTCACGAGTGCGGTAGTCGTACCTGCCGCAGTCGTTGCGCATGTACCGCAGTGGGTAGGTGGGGACGCCAGCGGGTGCCGTCCGTGCGCGAAGGGGACAGGATCGTCGGCAGGGCACGAGGAGGTGTTCCGCATGGCGATCACCCGTCGGCACACGTACGCGACCGGCACCGGCACGGGCAGCGACACCGGGACCGGCGACGACGTCCGCGTGAAGGGTTCCGGTCGCCATGTGTCCGCGACGCTTCACGGCTCGCCCTCGCGCACGCCGACCCGCGGCGTCCTCGCCGTCGTGCTCGTCGCCGTGCTCGCGCTGGCCGGGTGCGGGGTCACGCGCGGCGACGACGGCGGCGAGAATCGCCGGCTGCGCATGATGATCCCCAACTCGCCCGGCGGCGGGTACGACCAGACCGGCCGGGCGGCGACGCGCGTCATGGAGGACCAGGACCTCACCGGGCGGTTCGAGGTCAGCAACGTCATCGGCGCGAGCGGGACGGTCGCGATGCAGCGGCTCGTCAACGAGGAGGGCGCCGAGGACCTGCTCATGACGATGGGCCTCGGCGTGGTCGGGGCGACGTACACGAACGGGTCGGACGCCCGCGTGAGCGGGGCGACGCCGATCGCGCAGCTCATCGAGGAGCAGGAGGGGCTGCTCGTGCCGGCGGACTCGCCGTTCGAGACCGTCGACGACCTCGTGGCGGCCTGGACGGCCGACCCGGGCAGCGTGCGGATCGGCGGCGGGTCGAGCCCCGGCGGGCCGGACCACCTGTTCCCCATGCAGCTCGCGGACGCGGTCGGCGTCGACCCGACGCAGGTCAACTACATCGTCTACGACGGCGGCGGCCCGCTGACCACGGCGCTGCTCGGTGCGAAGATCGACGTCGGCACGTCCGGGCTCGCGGAGTTCGAGGGGCAGATCGCCGAGGGGTCGCTGCGGGTGCTCGCGACGTCCGGCGAGGAGCGGCTCGAGGGCGTCGACGCCCCGACGCTCGTCGAGTCCGGCATCGACCTCGTCTTCACCAACTGGCGCGGCGTGCTGGCGCCGCCCGGCATCAGCGACGAGGTCCGCGACCAGCACATCGCGCTGCTCGAGGAGATGCACGGCACCGAGGCGTGGCGGGAGGCGCTCGAGACGAACGGCTGGGTGGACGCGTTCGTGACCGGCGACGAGTTCGAGGAGTTCCTCGTGGAGCAGGACGAGCGGGTGGCGAGCACGCTGACCGACCTGGGGCTGCTGTGAGCGCCGACAACCGGGCGACACCCGCGGGCGCGACCGCCGCGGAACCTCCCGCGGCCCGCGCGAGCGGCACCGGAGCACCCACGGACCGCGCCCAGTACGGCCTCGCGGCGGTGCTCGCGGTGATCGGCGTGTGGACGGTCGTCGACTCCACGGGCCTCGGCCCGGGCTTCGCCGACCAGGTCGTGCGGCCGGCGGCGTTCGGGTACGTGATCGGGTCGGGGCTCGTCCTGCTGGCCCTGCTGCTCGCGGTCGCCACCGCGCGCGGCGACCGCGCCGAGGGCGAGGCCGGCGAGGACGTCGACCTGGCCACCGGCACCGACTGGCGGACGCTCGCCGGCCTGGCGGGCGTCCTCGTCGCGACGGTGGCGCTCATCGACTGGCTCGGCTGGGCGGTCGTCGGCGCGCTGCTGTTCGCGGGCGCCGCCACGGTGCTCGGCAACCGGCACTGGGTGCGCAACCTGCTCATCGGCGCGGTGCTGTCGGTGGGGTCCTGGTACGGCTTCTACGTCGGGCTGGGCATCCCCATCCCGGCGGGCGTCCTGGACGGGATCCTCTGATGGCGGGAGCCCGGTGATGGACGCGCTGCTCACGGGCTTCGAGCTGGCCCTCACCCCGGAGAACCTGCTGTACGCGGTGGTCGGCGTGCTGCTCGGCACGGCGGTCGGCGTGCTGCCCGGCATCGGCCCGGCGATGACGGTCGCGCTGCTGCTGCCGGTCACGTACAACGTGTCCCCGAGCGCGGCGCTCATCATGTTCGCCGGCATCTACTACGGCGGCATGTACGGCGGGTCGACGACGTCGATCCTGCTCAACACGCCGGGCGAGTCGTCGTCGGTCATCACGGCCCTCGAGGGCAACAAGATGGCCAAGGCGGGGCGGGCCGCGCAGGCGCTCGCGACCGCCGCGATCGGGTCGTTCGTCGCCGGGACGATCAGCACCGTCCTGCTCGTGGCGCTCGCCCCCACCGTCGCCGACTGGGTCGTCGTGCTCGGCGCCCCGTCGTACTTCGCGCTCATGGTGCTGGCCCTGGTCGCCGTGACGTCGGTGCTCGGGTCGTCCAAGCTGCGCGGCTTCATCTCCCTGGCCCTCGGGCTGACGATCGGGCTCGTCGGCACCGCGACCGGCCAGGCGCGCCTGACGTTCGGCAACCCGCTGCTCGCCGACGGCATCGACATCGTCGTCGTCGCGGTCGCGATCTTCGCCGTCGGCGAGGCGCTGTGGGTCGCGGCGCACCTGCGCCGACGCCCGCTCGAGATCATCCCCGTCGGGCGGCCGTGGATGGACCGCACCGACTGGGGGCGGTCCTGGAAGCCGTGGCTGCGCGGCACCGCGTACGGGTTCCCGTTCGGCGCGCTGCCCGCCGGCGGCGCCGAGATGCCGACGTTCCTGTCGTACATCACCGAGCGGAAGCTGGCCGGCACGCACAAGGACGAGTTCGGCAAGGGCGCCATCGAAGGCGTCGCCGGGCCCGAGGCCGCGAACAACGCGTCCGCCGCCGGCACGCTCGTCCCCCTGCTCGCGATCGGCCTGCCGACCACGGCCACCGCCGCCGTCATCCTCGCCGCCATGCAGGGCTACGGCCTGCAGCCCGGGCCCCAGCTGTTCGAGGCCGAGCCGGAGCTCGTGTGGACGCTGCTCGCCAGCCTGTTCGTCGCCAACACGCTGCTGCTCGTCATCAACCTGCCCATGGCGCCGCTGTGGGCGCGGCTGCTGCGCATCCCGCGGCCCTACCTGTACGCGGGCATCCTGTTCTTCGCGGTGCTCGGCGCGTACAGCGTGAACTTCCAGTGGTTCGACGTGGCGCTGCTGGGGCTGTTCGGGGCGCTCGGGTTCGCGATGCGGCGGTTCGGGCTGCCGGTGCTGCCGCTCATCGTCGGCGTCATCCTCGGGCCGCGGCTCGAGGAGCAGCTCGGGCAGGCGCTGCAGCTCTCGCGGGGGGACGTGTCCGCGCTGTGGAGCGAGCCCGTCGCGGTCATCGTCTACGTGGTCGTCGCGGCGCTGCTGCTCGGCCCCCTGGTGCTGCGCCTGATCCCGGGCCGGCAGGGGCCGGAACGGCTGGAGGACGACATCGACGCACTCGAGGAAGAGGTGAGGTCATGACCGTCGTCGTGGGCTGGACGGCCGACGCCCGGGGGCACGCCGCGCTCGAGCGCGGCGTGCAGGAGGCACGCCTGCACGGCGAGGCGCTGCTCGTCGTCAACGCGACGACGGGGACGTCGACGGTCGACGACCGGTTCGCCGGCGCCGCCGACGTCACCGAGCTGCGCACGCAGCTCGCGGCGCTCGGCGTCGAGGCGGAGGTGCGCCAGCCCGTCGTCCGCGACGTCACCGAGGCGCTGCTCGCGGTCGCCGAGGAGGTCGACGCGTCCGTGCTGGTCATCGGCATCCGGCACCGGTCGCCCGTCGGCAAGCTGATCATGGGCTCGACCGCCCAGCGGATCCTGCTCGACGCGCGCTGCCCGGTGCTGGCGGTGAAGGCGACGG
Source organism: Cellulomonas sp. NPDC057328 (assembly GCF_042667215.1). Taxonomy (NCBI): domain Bacteria; kingdom Bacillati; phylum Actinomycetota; class Actinomycetes; order Micrococcales; family Cellulomonadaceae; genus Cellulomonas; species Cellulomonas sp. NPDC057328. Next base: position 23,179 of record NZ_JBHUZW010000030.1, read on the forward strand.
ACGGGCGCTGAGGCGGGTCGTTCTCCGCTGAGCGGGCGCGGGCGGTCCGGGCGGCGATGCCCGACGATGGCTGCCATGCCGGTCGTCGTGGTGGTGCAGGTCCTGCTCGTGGCCGCGGCCGTCGCGCTGGTGGCGCGCGTCCTGTGGTCGGCACGGAGCGCCACCGACGCGCGCCGGCGGCTGGCGCGGGCGCGGACGGCGTCGGGCGAGGTCGTCGCCGTGGAGGCCGTCGCCGGGCAGGACGTGCCGACCGTCCGGTACCACGTCGCGGGCGCGCGCCTCGAGGCGAGCCCCCGGACACCGCGCCCCGGCAAGCGCTACCTGGTCGGGCAGCCGGTGGACGTGCGGTACGACCCGGAGGAGCCGGCCTGGATGACGGTCGAGTCGGTGCAGGGCGACGCGCGCGTGCCACGACCGCGGGGGGCGGCGGCGTCGACGGTGGCAGCGGGGGTGCTCGTCGTCGCGGCGGTGCTGCTGCAGCTGCTGGCGTGACGGGCGTGCGGCGTGGCCCCGGCCCGCTAGCGTGCTGAGGTGACCGCCGCCCCGTACCCCGCCCCGCAGCCCGCCCGGCCCGACCGGCGCACGTCGCTGACGGGCCCGGTCGTCACGACGTCGATCGGCGTGCTCGTGCTGCTGGTGACGCTCGTCGTCGGGCTGCTCACCGCGCGCACGTTCGTCGGGCTCGTGACGTCGGACGTCGTCTCGTCGTCCGGCGAGCCCGGCCCCGCCGTCGTCGCGGACGCGCCAGCCCCCGGTGCGACGACCGCGACGCTCGAGGCCGGGCAGCGCTACGCCGTGCACCTGGCGTGGCCGGCGCAGGGCGCGATCGAGCCGCGGCTCTCGGACGTGGTGCTGCTCCAGGCGCCCTCCGGCGCCGTCGTCGCGGCCGACGCCGACCCGGCCGTCGACGGGACCTTCACCGCGGGCAGGTGGTCGGTCGAGAGCGTCGCCGCGTTCACCGCGCCGGAGTCGGGGACCTACCAGGTGGCCGTGCCGGCCGCCGACGTCGCCGACGCGCGCGTGCTCCTCGCGCCCGACCAGGACCTCGCGCCGTTCGTCGGCGGCGTGCTCGGCTCCGTCGCCGGGGTGTTCGGCGTCCTGCTGCTCGGCGCGTTCGGGGCCGGGCTGGTGCTCGGCGGTGTGATCTGGTGGGTCATCCGCGCGCGGGCCCGCCGCGCGACGGCGCCTCCGCGCGTCTGACGCCGACCGCGCGCCCCGGTCGGCCGGGACGCCGCGCGCCGGTCCGAGCACCGCGCGACACCGGTGCGGAGGGCATCCCCGGACGATCGGGCACACCTCGCGGTGCCGCGGCCATGGTCGGCGCGGACCTCGCGCGGTGGGCTGGGGCCATGACCTCCTCCGACGTCCTCGCCGTGTCCGCCGGCGTAGCGACCGCCCTCGCGGGCGGCGTGCTGCTCGCCTTCTCGACCTTCGTCATGACGGGCCTGCGTGCGCTGCCCGCCGCCGCCGGCGCGGAGGCCATGCGGTCCGTCAACCGCGCCGCGCTGCGCCCGCCGCTCATGCTCGTGCTGCTCGGGACCCTCGTGCTCGACGTCGCGGCCGCCGTGGCGGCCCTCGCGGGCGGTGCGCCGCGGGCGGGGCTTGCCGTGGGCGGCGCCGCGCTCTACGTCGTGGGCGCGCTCGGCGTCACGGCCGCGGCGAACGTGCCCCTCAACGAGCGGCTGGCCGCCACCGACGACCCCGCGGGCGAGTGGACGCGCTCGGCGCCGCGCTGGACGGCGTGGAACCACGTGCGGACGCTGGCGTGCGCGGTGGGGGCGGCGCTGCTGGTCGTCGCCCCGCACTGACACGGGTGCGCCGGCCGAGCGTCGCGGGCGCGGCGGCCGGTCACCGCTCGCCGGGCCGGTGTCGCCGACGGCTCACGGCCGACGGCGCCGGGACGCGACGAGCGCCGCACCACCCACCAGCAGCAGGGCCGCGGTGAGCGCCACGGCCGCACCGACGTCGGCACCGGTCGCGGCGATGCGCCGGTCCCGCGCCGCCGCCACGTCGTCGGCACCGCGGTCCGCCGCACCCCACGGGCCGCCGGGACGACCGGGGTCGGCCGGGTCCGCCGGGTCGGGCGGGTCCACGGGGTCGACCGGACCGCTCGTGGGCGGGTCGGTGGGCGTGGGGGTCGGCTCGGTGCCCGGGACGGCGACGTTGGTGACGACGCACTCGACGTCACCGCCCTCCGGTACCTGGACGGACGCGCCGTCCAGCGTCCCGCCGGTGCACTCCCAGCCCTCCTGCCGGTAGCCCGCGACGCCGTCCGACTCGGCCAGGGCGTAGCCGCCGGCGACGACCGGCACCTCGGTCACGCCGGGCTCGCCCGTGGCGCCGGCGACGGTCATCGTGAGGTTGCTCGCCGACAGCGTCCACAGCCCCGGGTCCGCCGGGCCGTCCACGCGCTTCACGAGCGTGAGGGTGCCGCCCGTCCACGTGTTGGTGACGGTGCACGTGGCGTCGGTCCCCGGGGGGACCTGCACCGTCGCGACGTCGTCACCGCTGACGGGCAGGGCGGGCCCGCAGTCCCAGCCCTCGCTGCGGTAGCCGGCCGCGGCGACCGGCGTGCGCGCCTCCTCCCGGAGGGTCACGGCCCCGGCGGGGATCGGCACCCGCGTCACCTCCGGCGACCCCGGAACCCCGACGGCACCGCCGCTCGTCGGGGAGCCGACGAGCGTCCAGTCGGTCGCGGCCGACGGACCGCCGACCACCTCCTTGACGAGCGTGAGCGTCGCGCCCTCCCAGCGGTTGGTCACCGTGCACGTCACGTCGTCGTCGAGCGCGAGCACCAGCCGGTCGTCGGGCGTCGGCACCGGCGTGCCGCCGTCGTCGTCCGCGCAGCTCCAGCCGTCGCTCGCGTAGCGCGGCGCGCCGATCTCCCGCAGGTCGTACGTGCCGGCGACGACGGGCACGTCCGTGACGGTGAGGCCGCCCGTGGGTCCCACGACCACCGACGGCCCGATCGCGAGCAGGACGAAGTCCTCAGCCCCGGCCGGGCCGCCGCCGGTGTTCACCAGCTCCTTGACGAGCGTGAGCGTCGGGGCGGCAGCGGTGTTCGTGATGCTGCAGACGACGTCCTCGGTGAACGGCACGTCGTCGCGCCACGTCTCCGGGACCGTCAGCACGCCGTCGACGACGGGCAGGACCGTCCGGCCGACCGAGCACTGCCACGGGCCCGCGTCGTAGCCCGGGGTGTCGGCGGGCGACTCCGCGAGCGCGTACGCGCCGGGCCCGACCGGCACGCGGGTGACCGCGGGTTCGCCGGTCCTGCCGGCGAGGTCGACCGGGCCGTCGGCGCTCAGCACCCAGTCGGTGGGCAGGGCGGTCCCCCCGCCGGCGTTGTCGAGGTCCTTGACGAGGGTGAGGTGCGCGCTCGTCGCGCGGTTGGTCGCGGTGCACGTGACGTCCGCACCCGACGTCACCTCCACCGTGTCGCCGTCGACGACGGCGCCGGTGCACGTCCAGCCCTCCTGCGCGAAGCCGCCGGGGCCCTGCTCGGAGAGCGTGTAGCTCCCCGCGGGCACCGGCACGTCGGTGACGGCGGTCGAGCCGGACGCGCCCGTGAGCGACGTCTGCGGGGACGAGGCCGCGAGCGTCCAGGACCCGGCCGGCATGGAGCTGCCGAGCACCCGCTTGGCCAGGGTGAGCGTGCCGCCCGCCCACGTGTTCGTCACCGTGCACGTCACGTCGGCGGCCGTCGTGACCGTGACCGTGTCCCCGACCACGTCCGCCCCCGCGTCGCACGTCCACGCGGACGACTCGTACCCGGCGGGACCCGACTCCGCCAGCGTCCACGACGAGCCGACGTCGACGGCCGCCCGCGTCACCGCCGGCGTCCCGCTGGTGCCGGTGATGGTCGCGCCGCCGCCGGCCGCCGTCAGCGTGAAGTCCTCCACGTCCGCGGGACCTCCCGGACCCACCACCTTGACGAGGGTCAGGCTCGCGCGCTGGACGGTGTTGGTGATCGTGCAGGTCACGTCGCCGCCGGTCGGCACGTCGACGGCGGCGGGCCCCGCCTGCCCGGACGTGCACGACCAGTCGGACGCCGAGTAGTTCGCGGGCCCGGTCTCCGACAGCGCGTACCGACCGGCGGGCACGGGGAACCGCGTCACGTCCGGGGTGCCGCTGGCGCCGCTGACCGTGACGGCCGGCCCGGCCGCCTCCAGCGTCCAGGCCCCGGGTGGCGCCGTACCGCCGACCACCTGCTTGACGAGCGTGAGCGTGCCGCCGGTCCACGTGTTCGTCACGGTGCAGACGACGTCGCCGTCGGTGGGCGCGAGCACCAGCCGTGCACCGGTGAGCGTTCCGCCCGTGCAGGCCCAGGGGCCGGCGGCGTAGCCGGCGCCGATGGTGCCGATCGTCGACTCCGACAGCGTGTACGCGCCGGGGTCGACCGGGACGCGCGTCACGAGCCGCGTGCCGGAGCGGCCGGCGACCACGTCGGGCCCCGTCGCCCGCAGCGTGAAGTCGCCGACCCGGGCGAGGCCGCCGCCCACCACCTGCTTGACGAGCGTGAGGGTCGGCCCAGGCGGTGCCGTCCACGTGTTCGTGACGGTGCAGACGACGTCCTGCCCGACCGTCACCACCACGGACGTCGCGGACGTCTGCTGCCCGCCCGTGCACGACCAGCTGCCCGCGGTGTACCCGACCGGGCCCTCGGACTCCGAGAGCTGGTACTGGCCGACGCGCACCGGGACGCGGACGCCGTCGGTGCCCTGGACCGGGACGGGACCCTGCGCGCGCAGCGTCCAGTCCGCGGGGGACGCCGCGCCGCCGACCACCTGCTTGCGCAGCGTCAGGTACGGCTGCACCGCGTCGTTGCGGACCGTGCAGGTGACCGACCCGTTCGCCGGCACGGTGATCGTCGGCGTCGGGCTCGTGAAGGTGCCGGCGCTGCCGCAGTCCCACGAGACGAACGCGTAGCCGGGCACGCCGCCGGACTCGGAGATCGTGTACGAGCCCGCGGGCACGGGCAGCGACTGCACGCCGTTGAGGCCGTTGCCGCGGAACGTGTACGCGGGGTCGGCGGTGTTGACGGCCTGCACCGACCACAGCTCACGCCGCCCCTCGCTCGCCCCCGTGTCCAGGTTCTCGATGCGCTTGAACAGGGACAGGCGCCCGGTGACCGAGGGGTCCACCTGCGGCGGGACGGGCACGGCGGCACCGAGCAGGGTGACGACGAGCCCCAGCAGCACGGCCACGGCGGCGGTGCGGGAGCGACGGTGCGACATGCGGCACGCCCTTCGTCCGGATCGTCCTCGTTCCCATTGGGTCAGGACGAGCCCGCCGCGCGCAAGCGTTTCCGCGGGTTCGGCGTGCGCTCTTCACCCGCGGCCCCGCCTCACGCCAGGGCCGGGGTCGCCTCCAGCGCCGCCACGTGGTCGAGGATCTTGTCGAGCACGACGGCGCGGTCGAACTGCAGCGCGTACTCGCGCGAGCGCTCGGCCCACGCGGCCCGGTCGACGGGGTCGGTCGCGAGGACGTCGTCGAGGGCGGCCGCGATGGCGTCGGGGTCGGACACCGGCACGACGACGGCCGTGTCGCCGACGGCCTCGCCGATGCCGCCCGTGTCGGTGGTGATGACCGGACCGCCGCCGGACAGCATCTTCTCCGCGAGCGCGATGCCGAACGTCTCGACGAACTCCGGCCGCGGCTTGCTCGGCAGGACGAACGCGGTGCAGCCGGCCATGAGGTGCGACTTCTCGTCGTCGGAGACGTCGTCGAGGAACGTGATGCGGTCGGCGACGGGGGTGGCGGCCGCGAGCGCGCGCAGCTCGTCCGCCTGCGGGCCGTTGCCCGCGATCACCAGGCGCTGACCGGCGGCGGGCGCGCCGGAGCGCACGAAGCCCTCGATGAGGTCGTCCACGCCCTTGGCGTGCGCGAGCCGCGACAGGAAGAGCACGTACCCGTCGCGCTCGAGCCCGCGCGCCGCGAGCACGGCGTCCGTGCCCTCCTCGGTGCGCGACAGGTACGCGCCGACGTCGATCGCGGGGTAGGACACCTCGACGCGCGCGGCGCACTGCTCGGCGAACCGCGTGCCGTGCTTGGCGTCGATCGCCGACGCCTCGGTGACGATGAGGTCGCGCGTGTACCGGGACACCGCGAGGCAGACGTCATGCGACAGGTACTGCGCGAGCACGTGCGCGGCCGCGCCGAACCGGTCCTCCTCGACGCACGCGCGCACGACGTTCGTGACGTCCGAGCCGACGGCCTCTGCCACGGTGACGACGTCGACCGGCAGGCCCGTGCGGCGGGCGACCGCCACCGCGTCCGCCACGGCCGTGGCGTGCGGCGACAGGTACAGCGACAGCGCGACCGTGGGCACGCCGTCGGTGAACAGCTCGACGAGCCGGCCGGTCAGCCCGGCGAGGTAGCGGCCGTCGGGCACCTTGTAGTCGCCGACCGGTGCGGGCCGCTCGACGACCACGCCCTCCCGGTACGGCAGCACGCGGTCCAGCGGCTTGAGGGGCAGCCCCGCCTCCTGCAGCCGGTCGATCGGCCAGGTGACGATGCGGACCTCGTCGAAGCCGCGGTCGAGCGCGGCCTCCGCGAGGTTGCGGGCCTCGCCCGAGTGGCCGCAGATGACCGGGTCGGCCCGGACGACGATGACCAGGCGGCGGGCGCGACGCGCGTGGTGGGCGGCGGCGGAGGGGGTCACGGCGTCGTCCTCTCGGTCCGGGGTCCGGACGGGTCGGGTGGGGTGGGTCGGGTGGGGTGGGGCGGGTGGGGTGGGTCGGGTGGGGTGGGCGGGTGCGCGGGGTCGGGCGGGTGCGTCGGGTCGCCCGGGTCAGGGGCGGCCGAGCCGTCCGGCCGGCGCCCCGGCGGGCGGGTGCGGTGCCGGTGCGCTCGGTGGTCGGTGGGCGGTGCCCCACCGGGACGGTTCGGGGCCGAGGCCGATGAGCAGCCGGCCCCCGCCGTGCAGCTCGCCGCCGGTGAGGTACGGGCGGTCGAGCGGCTCGCCGTCGAGGTGCACGGACTGGACGTACTGCGCCGGACCGCCGGGCTCGGGCTCGGGCTCGACGAAGCCGGTCGTCTCCACGGTGAGCGGCCGGCCGCCCACGTCGATGCGCGCCTCGCGCCACGCGGGCGCGTTGATCAGGAACTGGTTCTGCCCCGCCACGGGGAAGAGCCCCAGGGTGGCCCAGACGTACCAGGACGACAAGCCCCCGGAGTCGTCGTTGCCGGGCAGGCCGCCGCGGCCGGTGCCGAACTGCTGCTGGACCACGTCGTGCACGACCTCGGCGGTGCGGTCCGGCCGGCCCGCGTACATGTACGCCCAGGGGGCCTCCATGTCGGGCTCGTTGTTGAGGCCCTCGAACCGCTCGAGCGCGTAGCCGGCGAGCAGCTCGTCCGCGTCGGGTGCGAGCCCCGGCTGCACCACCGGCTCGGCGCCGTACCCGAAGAACCGGTCGAGCAGCCCGACGAACGCGTCGTCGCCGCCGGCGAGGTCGATGCGCGCCGCCATGTCGTGCATGAGCCGGAACGAGTAGTTCCAGCGGCCGCCCTCGTAGTACGTGGAGTCGACGAGCAGGCCGTCCGGCCCGAACGCGTTGACCCAGCGGGCGGCCAGCGGCCGGAACTGCTCCACCAGCGTGAGGTCACCGACGCGCGCCGCCACGATCGCGCTGCACCAGTACCCGAACGCGAGGTCCAGCGTGTGGCTGATGGGGTGGGCGCGGCCGCGCAGCAGGAACTCCTCGCCGTACGTCCGCCGCAGGTCGTTGTGCATGTGCACCAGCGCCCAGTCCCAGTCCATGCCGGGCAGGCCCAGCGAGCACAGGTCCGCCAGGAATGTGTGCGCGAGGGCGGACCCCTGCCGCGAGAAGCGGTCGGCCCCGCGCGCCATCCGGTAGCCGATCGGGAGGTTGCCCTCCTCCTCCGCGATCTGCAGCAGGGCGTTCGCGAGCTCGACGGCGCGGTCGGGGACGAGCGCGGTCAGCAGCGGCAGCTGCGTGCGGTAGATGTCCCACATCGTCGACAGGTCGAACGCGAACGGGCCCGGCGTCGGCCAGAACGGGCTCTCGTCGGGCGCGAGGCACGGCTTGACCAGCGAGTGGTACAGGGCCGTGGCCATGACGGTGCGGCGGTCGGACGACGGCGTGTCGACCGCGACCTTGTCGAGGTGCTCGCGCCACACGGCCTGCGTGCGCTCGCGGCGCAGGTCGAACGCCCGCGGCTCGTCGCCGCACTCGTGCACGAGCGTGTCGCGCGCCTGGTCGACGCCGCGCAGCGAGAACCCGAACCGCAGCTCGACGACCTGCCCCGGCTCCGTCGGGCCGGCCCACATGAGGCCGAACGGGCGCAGGGTCGTCGGGCGGATGCGGTCGAAGTCGAGGCGCGTCCCGCCGGGCATGAGGCGCCGGTCGTACCAGAGCATCTGCCGCCAGTGCGGGGCGTCGCACTCGACGCGTACCGCGAGCGGCGCGCCCTCGACGACGATCTCGCCCTCCGCCACGCCGGGCGCGACCGAGCCGAGGTGCGCGCGCAGCGGCACCGTGCGGCCGTACGGGATGTCGAGCCCGCCGAGCGAGAAGTCGATGACCAGGCGGGCGTCGTGGTGCGCGGGGAACGTGTACCGGTGCACGGCGGACTTGGGACCGACGGTGATCTCGCAGCGGATGCCCGACGACAGCGTCGCGGCGTAGTACCCCGGCGACGCCTCCTCGTCGACGACGTCCCACACCTGGCCGAGGTCGTCGAGCGGCCGCAGCATCGGCGTCACGCGGAAGTAGTTGTAGTACTTGCGGATCGCGCCGGTGCCGGACTGCTGGAAGTGCGTGAACCCGCTGGCGACCTGCCGGTCGTGCAGCACGGGCGGCAGGCCCTCGGTCGACAGGTCGTACCGCCCGTAGCCGGTCGGGTACGCGCCCGAGTAGGCGCACGCCGAGACCATGCCGAGGGGGTACGTCGCGCCGGGGTGCGTGTTGCCGACCTGCGGCTTGGGCCACCACCACGTCGCGGCCAGCCCGGTCGCCGGCGGCAGGGACGTCTGCTCGGTGCCGATGAAGGGGTCGACGTGCTCGAACACCGGCACCTCCCACGTCCCTCGCACCGGCCCCGCGCACGGTCGGCACAGCGTGGCGCCTGGCGGGCTGCGCTGTAAATGACCTGGCGGTGAACGATTCGGCGACCGGCGGATCGCCGGACCGCGGACGGCGCCCGCGACCCGGCGACGGTACGAGCCGGGTGTGTCCGCGGTGTTGCCGCGAGGTCACGACCTGTGCGGCCGACCGCTCGACGCGGGGCTGTGGTCGGCCGGGCGTCGGCCGGCCGTCGGCCGGGCGTCGGTCGGGCGGGCACGGCTCAGGAGTCCGGGACGAGCCCGAGCAGGTCCCGGAGCCACGAGTCGACGTCGTGGAGCGTCGCGTCGTCGACCAGCCCGACGACGCGCGAGAGGCGCTCCCGCGCGATCGTCCGCGGCTGCTCCGTCATCGCCCAGGACGGCCGCCCGAGACCGACCCGACCCCGCAGCGGCACGTGGTTCGACCAGCCGCGGTCCGCCGCCGTCACGGGCAGGACGACGACCATGGTCGTCACGGTCTCGAGGTACTGCCGCGACGAGACGACCAGGACGGGCCGGTGGCCGTCCTGCTCGCGGCCGCGTGCCGGCGCGAGGTCCGCCCACGCGACCGTCCCCCGTCCGAGCGCCGGTGGTGCGGCAGCGCCGGTCGGTGCGGGTGCGGCAGCGCCGGACGGTGGTGCGTCGTCCCTCGCCGTCACCGGTCGGCCAGCGTCACGTCCCAGGCCGCCGCGTCGTCGGCGTAGGCGACGTCGGGGGGCGTCCGTGCCATCTCCTCCCGCAGGCGCGCGAACCGCTGCTCACGCAGCCAGGACTCGAGCAGGGTCTCGATGAACGACCCGGTGGTGAGGCCGCGTCGCCTGGCTTCCGCGTTGAGGCGGTCACGGAGGGACGAGTCGAGCTTCACCGTGGTCGCGGTCATGGCGCCAGTATACCGGCGGTATACCGCTCAGCAGAGGCGGCCCAGGCTCGCGAGCGCCGCGAGCGGGTCCGGGCCGGCCGGCAGGAGCACCACGCTCGTGACGCCGGCCTCCGCGAGCGCGGCGGTGCGGGCGTGGACGTCGTCCGGCGTGCCCGCGAGCGCGAGCTGGGCCACCCACCCCGCCGGCAGCCTCGCCGCGAACTCCTCGCGCGTGGCGCACGACGCGCGCAGCGCGCGGAAGTCGTCCGCGAACGGCAGCGGCGCGATGTGCACGTCCCAGTCGGGCTCGCCGATCCAGGCGAGCGCCGGGCGCGCCGTGTCGAGGGCCGCGGCACCGTCGTCGTCCACCGCCGCCACCTCGTACGCGACCACCCGGTGCGGGCGGGTCGGTGCGACCTGGGCGAGCGCGGCGCGGGCGTACTCGGGCGTCACCGGCTCGGCGAGGACCGTGCCGTCGGCGACGCGTCCGGCCGCGGCGAGGGACCGGGGGCCGCGGACGCCGGCGAGCAGGTCGGGCACGACGTCCGGCACCGACGACGGGTCCAGCGCGACGTCGCGCAGGCCGAGGGGCGAGCCGTCCGGGCTGGTCACCGTCTCGCCGCGCAGCAGGGCCCGCAGCGTCGTGACGTACTCCTCGAGCAGCGTCAGCGGCCGGGCCGGCCACGCGCCGACGGACCGCACCCAGTCCGGCATGCCGTGCCCGATGCCGACGTCGACCCGGCCGGGGAACAGCTGCGCGAGCGTCGCGACCTCCATCGCGGCGAACGCGACGTTGCGCACGGCCGCGGGGAGGATGCCGATGCCGACGCGGATGCGCGTGGTCGTGGCGAGCACGGCCGCCGCCTGGGCGATCCCGCCGCGGAAGCCGAGGTCCTCGACGACCCACACCTCGTCGAAGCCGGCGTCGTCCGCGCGGCGCGCGAACGTGAGCACCTGGGCCTGGTCGAGGTCGCGCGGGAGCATCACGCCGAGGGCGGGGGTCCGTGTCATGCGTCATGCCTACCAGCACCGTCCCACGTCCCCGGGCCGCGCGCGGGTGCGGACGCGCGGCCCGCACGCACCGCCGACGTCACCACCGCGGCGCCCGTGACGACGAGCCACACGACGACCGGGTACATGGTCGCCCGCTGGCCCGCGCCCGGACCCGGCCCCAGCTCGACCCCGACGGCGTCCAGCACCGTGGCGAGGGCACCGGCGCCGCCCAGCACGAGGGACGTCACGGCCCACGCGCGGTGCCGGCGCAGCAGCGCCGCCCCGGCGACGAGGGCACCGACGTTCCCGCCGACGACCGCCAGCACCGAGCCCACGTTGTGCACGACGTACCGCGGCACGCCGCCGACCGGCTCCGCGAGCGACCCCGGCACGAGCCCGACCCACGCGACGCCGACCGCGTGCGCGAGCACCGCGGCGACCACCCACCGGCGCGCACCGCCGGGCACGAGGTCGCGCAGCAGCACGACCGCGGCGGCCACGAGCAGCGCGTGCACCACGAACCCCGCGTTCATCATCGCGTGCAGCGGCGAGCACACCGTCCGGCCGGTGAGCTCCGCGCACCCCGCCAGCCCGAGGTCGCTCACGTAGTGGTGCGCCCGGCTGTACGGGACGACCTCCCACGCCGCCGCCACGACCTCCTCGACGACCAGCACCTGCACGGTCGCGAGCAGCAGCAGCCCGCCCACGACGTGCCGCCGCCGGGCCGTCGCGTCCGGCGTCCCCGTCACCCGTCCATGCTCCGCGACCCACGGCACGTCGGCAGCCCGTGCGCGCCCGCAGGCGGTGCGGCGTCGACGGGCACAGCCGGCGGGCGCGCCGCGCGCGCGGTGGCGCGGCGACGACGCGACGAGGACGATGCGTGCAGCGCGCGGCCGTCACCGCCCGGGACACCGGCGGACGCCCGCACCCGTCCCCGCGGCCCCCGCCGCCCGCAGCCCCCGCCGAGGAGCGTCCGTGCCCGACCCGCAGCCGCCCGTCCCCCCGCCGGCCGGCGTGCCCGTCGGCTCCCCCGCCGGCCCCGCGCACGCCACGGGTACCGCGGACGCGACGGCGCGCCTGGACGGGCTGCCGGTCACCCGGCGGCACGTGCGGCTGCTGCTCGGCTCGGGGGTCGGCTGGACGTTCGACGCGATGGACGTCGGGCTCATCTCCTTCGTCATCGCGCAGCTCGCGGTGGTGTGGGGCACGCCGGCGACGCAGCTGTCGTGGGTCGCGTCCGCCGGGTTCCTCGGCATGGCGGTCGGTGCGGCGCTCGGCGGGCTGCTCGCGGACCGGATCGGGCGGCGGCAGGTGTTCGCGCTGACGCTCCTCGTGTACGGGCTCGCGACCGGCGCGTCGGCCCTCGCCTGGTCGGTCGGGGCGCTCATGGCCCTGCGGTTCGTCGTCGGCCTCGGGCTCGGTGCGGAGCTGCCGGTCGCGTCGACGCTGGTCAGCGAGTTCGCGCCGCCGCGCATCCGCGGGCGCGCCGTCGTCGTGCTCGAGTCGTTCTGGGCCGTCGGGTGGATCCTCGCCGCGGTGATCGGCTACCTCGTGGTGCCGGTCGGCGACGACGGCTGGCGCTGGGCGCTCGCGCTCGGCGCGCTGCCCGCCGTGTACGCCGTCGTCGTGCGGCGCGGGCTGCCGGAGTCGGTGCGGTTCCTCGTCGCGCGCGGCCGGCACGCCGAGGCGGAGGAGGTCGTCCGGTCGTTCGAGCAGTCGCCCGCGGTGCGCGGGGACGGGCGCACGGGGGCGCAGGTGCGCGACGGGCAGGCGGCGACGGCGCGCGGGGCCGGCACCGCAACGGGTGCGCGCGCCGCGGACGCCGCCGCACCGGGCGACGTGCCGCTCGACGTGCCCGCCGACGTGCCGGCCGACGTCCCAACCGCACCGGCTGCCCGCACGCGTGTCGCCGCCCTGTGGGCGCCCGGCCTGCGCCGGCGCACGGCGGCGCTCTGGCTCGTGTGGTTCACCGTGAACTTCTCGTACTACGGCGCGTTCATCTGGCTGCCGTCGCTGCTGGTCGCCGACGGCAACACGCTCGTCCGGTCGTTCGGGTACACCCTGATCATCACGCTCGGGCAGCTGCCCGGGTACGCGGTCGCCGCCGTGCTCGTCGAGACGTGGGGCCGCCGGCGCACCCTCGCGGCGTTCCTCGCCGGGTCCGCCGTCGCCGCCGGGCTGTTCGCGGTGGCGTCCGGCGACCTCGCGGTCGTCGGCGCCGGGCTGCTGCTGTCGTTCTTCAACCTCGGCGCGTGGGGCGCCCTCTACGCCGTCACGCCCGAGCTCTACCCCACGCGCGTGCGCACCACCGGCGCCGGCTGGGCCGCGGGCGTCGGGCGGACCGCGTCGATCCTCGCGCCGCTCGCCGTGCCGCCCCTGCGGGAGGCCGGTGGCACCACCCTGCTGTTCGCCGTCTTCGCGGCGGTGTTCGTCGTCGCCGCGTCGGGTGCGCTCGCGCTGCCCGAGCGCACCGGGGAGTCGCTCGAGGCGTGACCCGGGCGCGGGCCGCTCGACCGGGCCGGCACGCGGGCCCTCGGCATCCACTGCGCAGCAGCACGACGGGCACCACGCCCGGCATCGCTCAATCGGGTGGCGACGCGTGCCGATACGCACGCCATGACGACCCCCGACGGCCCCCCGGCCGACTGGTACGACGACGGCGTGACGCCGGGCGTCGAGCGCTGGTTCGACGGCACCGACTGGACCGGGCACACCCGGCCGGTCGCGGCCCCGCCCCCGCCGCCCGTCGCCGTGCCCGTCGCGGCCGGCACCTCGTGGACGCCGGGCGCACCCCTCGCCGCGGGTCCGGGCGCCGTCGCGGCGGCCGAGCCGGCGTGGCAGGCACCGGCGGTCGCGGCCGCGGGCGGCGCGTGGGGCGCTGCACCCGCGGGCGGGACGTGGGGCACGGCACCCGGCGTCACCGGTGGGGCCCGGGGGACCGCCTGGCCGCCGGCCGGTGCCACGGCAGCGGGCGGGGAGTACGCCGGCTGGGCGCACCGCGTGGTCGCGAACCTCCTCGACACGCTCGTGCTGCTCGTGCCGTACGGCGTCGCGTACGCCTTCGCGATGGCGACCGCCGTGCCCGGCGTCGACCGCTACGGCAACCCGACGCCGCAGCCGACGGGCACCGGCCTCACGGTGCTGCTCGTGGGCCTCGCGCTCGCCTGGGGGCTGCACGCGTGGAACCGGTGGGTGCGCGTCGCACGGACGGGCCGCTCGCTCGGCAAGCAGGCGATGGGCCTGCGGGTCGTGCTCGAGGAGACCGGCAACCCGCCCGGGGTGTGGATGTGCCTCGTCCGCGACGTCGCGCACGTGCTCGACAACCTGGTGCTCTACGTCGGCTACCTCTGGCCCCTGTGGGACGCCAAGCGGCAGACGTTCGCCGACAAGGCCGTGCACACCGTCGTCGTGCGCGACGCCGCCTGAGCGTCGGCGCCG
>NZ_JBHUZW010000031.1:0-36733 GCF_042667215.1 Cellulomonas sp. NPDC057328
GGTCGGGCGGGGGCCGCAGCCACGGTCAGCCGGTGATCCGCACGTACGTGTCGACGAGCTCGACGAACTCCGCCCGCAGGCCGTAGTCGTCGCGGCCGAGGGCCGACTCGGCGCGTCCGCGCGCGCGGTCCGGGTCGGCGTCCTCGGCGTGCTCCGACCCGGTGGCGGCCAGCCCGAACTCCACCACGGCGGACGCGAACCGGAAGTCGCCGCTCGGGTCGTCGGTCCAGGCGTCCGCCCCCACGGGGACGACGACCTCGGTGCTCTCGGACGCGCCCGGCTGCTTGTAGCGGACGTGCACGGTGAAGAAGTCGTCCGAGTCGCCGGCCTCGACGTCCTGGTAGCGCAGGCCGTCGTCGCCGCGCTCGCCCTCGGCCGGCACCAGCTCGTAGAACGCGGTGACCGAGTGCCCGGCGCCGACGTCCCCGGCGTCCTTGGTGTCGTCGGCGAAGTCCTCGTCCTCGAGGCGGCGGTTGTCGTACCCGAGGAGCCGGTACCGCGCGACGGTCGCGGGGTTGAGCTCGACCTGGAGCTTGAGGTCCTGCGCGACGACGAACATCGTCGAGTCGAACTCGTCGACCAGCACCTTGCGCGCCTCGTCGAGCGTGTCGATGTACGCGTAGTTGCCGTTGCCGTGGTCGGCGATGGCCTCCATGGTGCGGTCCTTGAGGTTGCCCATCCCGAAGCCGAGCACGGAGATGTGGACGCCGGTCTCGGCGTGCTCCTCGATGAGCTCGGTGAGCTGCTCCGGGGACGACGGGCCGACGTTGAAGTCACCGTCGGTGGCCAGGACGACCCGGTTGTTGCCGCCCTCGACGAAGTTCTTCGTCGCCAGCTCGTACGCGGTCTCGAGGCCCGCGGCACCGCCCGTCGAGCCGCCCGCACGCAGGTCGCGCAGGATGCCGACCAGCTCGTCGTGCCGGTCGCCCGGCACGGAGTCGGCGAGGACCTCGTCGCTGCCGGCGTAGGTGACGATCGAGACGGTGTCGTCCTCGTCGAGGCCCTCGACGAGCAGCTCGAACGAGTCCGCCAGCAGCGGCAGCTTGTCCGGCTCGTCCATCGAGCCCGACACGTCCAGCAGGAAGACGACGTTGTTGCCGCGGCTGGTCGGCCTCGCGTCCGTGGCCTGGACGCCGATCATCGCGAGCTGGTGGCCCGGCGCCCACGGCGCGTCCGCGACCTGCGTCGTGACGGTGAAGGGGTCCTGCGCGTCGGGCTCCGGCGCCGGGTAGTCGTAGTCGAAGTAGTTGACGAGCTCCTCGATCCGCACCCCCTCCGGCGCGACGCCCTGGCGCAGCTGACGGCGCAGGTTGCTGTAGGAGGCGGTGTCGACGTCCGAGGCGAACGTCGACAGCGGGCTGGTCGACACGTCCTGGAACGGCTGCTCCGGGGAGTCGTCGTACTCCTCCTGCGAGTCGGTGGGCACGTCGCGCCACTCCTCGGCCGCGACGCCGTCGAAGCCCATCTCCTGCCCGGCGGCGGAGTCGCCGGCGCCGCCCGCGCTGCAGGCGCCGAGCGCCCCGCCGAGAACGGCGACGACGAGCGCGGCGCCCAGCGCGCGGCCTGGCAGCTGGGCGCGAGCGCGCGCACGCGCCCGTCGCGTCGGCGGGACGAGGGAACCTCTGGACGAAGCGCGCACCGGTGACCTCCCGTTGTCGAAGGCTTGCAGCGTGGCGGCCCGCGCAGGCCTGCGACCAGCACGGACGCGTCACGCAACCGTCCCGGTCGGGTAACGGCAGCCGCAAGGAGGACGGCGCGGCCGTCCCCCGCTGCCGGCGGAACGGACGACTACCCGAGTCCTGGGGTCCCGACGACCGCCCCGGCGAGCCGGACGGCACCCGTGGCAGCGACCGATCCGGCGGCGACCTGGCCGGTGAACGCGATCGGGCCGTTGACCCGCACCGTGCCGGGCGTGACGAGCTGCACGGTGATCGTCGGATCGACCGTCCCGCCCTGCGGCAGCCGGATCTCCGCACCCGTCGAACCGGCCGGCACGAGGACGCGCAGCACGTGCGGCTCGCCGTCGGCCGACGTCGCGCGGAGCCCGCCGACGGCGGCGAAGCCGTCCGCGACGACCGTCAGGTCGCCGGCGAGGCGGAGCTCCACGGACTGCACCCCCACCGACGCGCACCCGCTGGTCGCGCGGCGTGCGTCGACGACGAGGTCCTCCTCGACGGTCAGCGCCGGGCCGTTGATGCTCGACGACCACGGCGCGACCGTGCACCCGGGCGACGACGTGAGACCCGCCCCCCACGAAGGCGCCGCGTTCGTGGAGGCCGCCCGGTTCACCCAGGCCGACCAGGGCACCACCGTGGACGCCCACTGCGAGGCGTCGAACGTGAACGCCGGCAGCGCCGCAGGCACCGGGACGTCGACGTCCGCGCCCGGCTCCACGTCGCCCGACACCACGCCACGCGCCCGGAGCTGCTCGACGGTCAGCCCGTCGGGCGATGTGACCGCGCCGCTGGCGCGGACCGAACCCGCGACCCGGGTGCTTGCGCCGATGACCACGGACCCGCCCGCGAGGACGTCGCCGTCGACCTTCGGCGTCGAGTCCGTCCGCACGTCCCCGGCGACGGTCAGGGTGCCGAGGACCCGGCACGTGTTGGTCAGGTACGCGTCGCCCGTGACGAGCACGTCGCCCGCCACGCTCGCCGCCGACGTGCACCGCAGGTCGCCGCGCACGACCGACGTCCCACCCTCGTCGCCCGCGAGCGCGAACGTGTTCGTGAGCGTGAGGTCCGCACCGGTCTGGAGCGCCGCACCCGGTGGCGGCGCGGGCGCGTCGGTCACCTCGGCGAGGACCGGTCCCGTCCAGGAGAGCCCGGCGGCGCCCGAGAGCGTGACCGTCACCTCGTACGCACCGGGGGCCGTGTACGCGTGCTCGGCGGCGGCGCGCCATGTCGTGCCGACCGCGAGCGCCGCCGTGCTCGCGGAGCCGTCACCCCAGGAGAACGTCACCTGCACCGTGGACGGGTCGACGGCGAGGTCCGGCAGCGTCGCCGTCGCCCGCGTGGTCGCCCCGACCGCCACGCGCTCGCCGCTCAGGCGGAGGTCCGCGAACGCCGGCCCGACCAGCACGGCGTCCTCCGGCGTCGCCTCCGGGGCGTCCAGCTGCTGGACCTCCTCCTCCTCGATGATCGCGCCCGGGCGCCCGATGCCGCCGCCGGTGAGGTTCAGGTTCGACCAGTCGTCGTGGCCCTCGAGGAGGGTCTCCCTCCCGTCGTCGTTGACGTCCGCCTGGACCCAGACGTCGGAGCGGTCACCGTCGCAGTTCCAGTCGACCTGGCGTCCGCTCGACACCCACGTGGTCGACCCGCACCGGTGGAAGGTCCAGCGGCTCGTGCCGATCCCGCTCGGCTCGTCGAGGAGCCCTCCCTCGTAGAGCGGGTCGAGCTCCGACGTGGAGTAGTCGACGACCCGGGCGCCGTTCGCAGCCGGGAGCCCCGGGAACTGGAAGGCGTAGCTCATCACCGACAGGTAGTTGGGCTTGCGGTTGGTCTCGTCGTGACCGCCGTGACGCAGGCCGAGGTTGTGCCCGAGCTCGTGCATGAAGGTGCCAGCCTGGTACATCGTGTCCTGCTGCGTGGCCGTCGAGAAGGCCCCCAGGCTCACGATGAAGTCGGACCCGTCGATGCGCGCCATGCCGCTCGACCGGTTGCCCTCGTCCAGCTGGTGCGCCCAGACGTTGTAGTGGAACACCGCGGAGCGCTCGTCGTCGAAGTGCGCCGCCTTGATCTCGTTGAACTCCGACCACGAGTACTGCCCGAGCGTCCAGAACCCCTTGGCGCCCAGGTACGTGCGGTGCGGCAGGACGTCGGCCCGGCTCAGCGAGCCCCACGTCGCCTGCGTCCCCCACCGCAGCGGGGCGTTCCGGCCGTAGTCGACGTGCAGGTGGATACCCTGCCGGGCGAAGGCGTCCACGACGAGGTCGATCGCGTCCGGCCTGGGCGCGTGCGAGTCGCCCGGACCGTCCGCCGCCATGTGGTCGACCTCCACGAAGATGTCGCGCACCTGCGGGTCGGCGCCCATGGCGGGCAGGTCGACGGTGTGCTGACCGTCCTCGTCGACGTAGGTGAGCCCCTGCGTCTCCCACTCGTCGAGCAGACCGTCGCCGTCGGTGTCCTTCGTCGAACCCGCCGTGCAGCTCGAGTCCCGGCTCCAGAAGAACCCGTCGAGGAACGCGGCGGAGTCGTAGACGGAGTCGCCGAGGTCCTGGATCGAGAGGTAGAGATCGACCTGGAACGGGTCGAACACCGGCGTGACGGCCCGCAGGCGGGCGGTCCCGCCGTCGTACGTCGTCCCGGTGCTCCCCGTCACCCCGAACGCGGTGTCGACGGACAGCGCCGCACCGCGCTCGTCGAACGCGAAGTTGTTCTCCGCGACGACCTGGCCGTCCACGATCGACAGCTCGCTCGAGCCGATCTGCGCCGTGAACGCGTCGGAGACACCCGCGCCGACGAACTCGGGGAACTCCTCGGAGTAGAACGCGACGTCGAAGGCGAGGCACTGCGCCCCGGGCGGCGGCTGCAGGCTCAGGTGCAGGCGCGCGAGGTCGTTGCCCTGCGCGTTGTCCGTGCCGCCCAGGACGGTCGACGTGCTCGACGACGAGTTCGGCAGCAGCGCGGACGACGCGCTCCCTGTCGAGAGGACCAGGTAGGTGTCACCGCTCGAGGGGAACCCGTTGACCGCACGCGACGCGATCGCGAGCGCTGCCGGGTCGGACCCCATGAGGTCCGCATCGAGGACGTCGTCCGCCGGGACACCCATCGCCTCCGCCAGCGAGCGGGGCGATGCGTCCGCCGCCGCGAGCGCCCTCGCGGCGGCGGCCGGTGCCGTGGGGGTCCGCTCGCGTGCCACGTCGTCGGCCGCCGCCGGCGCCGTGGCACCGGCGAGGACGAGGGCCGCGAGGACCACGAGGGCGGGCAGTCGGCGCGTCGCGCGCATGGGGCCTCCGGCTTCGTCTGCTGCGTCGGGCGCGATGCCCGCGTCGGGACCGCACCACCGGCGCGAGCCGCAGCGGACGCTAGGGGCACGGCGGAGGCCGCGTACGCACTTCCGGTCGGGTTCATCCGAGCGGACCAGTTCGCCCGCCCCGGGGTGCCGTCGACCGCAGGCCGCGCCGCCCACGGCGTGGCGGCGTGCCTGCTTCCGAGGGCCGGCTCGCGGACGGGTCGGCCGTCAGGGTGACGCACGTCCGACGGCCCCGGTCGCGCGCCCCTCGGCCGCTACCTTCGGCGGATGGTGGGCGTGCGGTGGCGGGAGCGTGCGACGGCCGTCGCCCTCGTGGCGGCGCTGGCCGGGTGCGCCGACGTGGCCGACGACGAGATCACCGCCGAAGAGGTCTGCGAGAACCTGCCGGCGTCGCCCTTCCTCACCGTGTCGACGGTCTCGGACGCGCGCGGGGTGGGGATCACCTGGACCGAGCTGCCGCTGCTGCTCGACGAGGACAAGTCCTACACGGTCTACCGACGGGCACCCGGCGGCTCTCCGTCGGCCGAGGGGTGGGAGGTGCTCACGGGCGTCGTCCTCGCGCCGGGCGCGCCGCGTGAGATCGTCCCGGTGGACCTCCCGCCCGGCGTGTGGGAGGTCGGGGTCACGTACAGCGACCCCGAGTGCGGCGAGAGCCCTGTGTGCGGGCCGACGTCGTGCGCGTCGGTGGTGCTGGAGGCCGCGACGGAGCCGAGCGCGACGTAGGGCGCGGCGGTCGGGCGACCGGTACCCGAGGTGCGCCCGCGTCGCGCGGTCGACGCAGCGCCTCGGCGTGGCCCCACGAACCCGCGGCACCGCCGCGACCGCGGGGTACCGTCGTCCGGTCGGCCGCGGCGCCTCACGAGCGCGGCGGTGACCGTGCACCTGGGGGGAAGTCCGTGCGACGACGCACCGTCCTGAGCTCGATCCTGGCCGCCCCGCTGGCCGCCGCCGTGGTGGCATCACCCGCCGCCGCCGAGGACCCACCCGTCACGGGATGGCAGGAACCGGTGTGCGGCGCCCGCACCCTGATCCCGCTCGCCGTCGCGCGGGACGTGGACGACGCGGGCGTCGTCGTCGGCCGTGACGAGCGGCCCCGGGCGGCGTCCTGGGACTCGCGGACCGGCACGTACCGCTGGTACGGCGGCATCGACGGCGGGCTCTTCTCGGAGATCAGCGCCGTCAGCGGCGGTGGCCGCGTCGCCGGCATGGCCGCGACCGACGGACCGACGCTCGACCCGGCCAAGGCCGTGCGCGTCGAGGGGTCGCTGCCGCTCACGCCGGTGGACCGCTCGCTGCGGACCTCCGACCGGGTGCACGACGTCAACGACGCGAACGCCGTCGTCGGCACGAGCGAGCTGGTCGGTGGTGAGGGCGCCACCGAGCCGTTCGTGTGGACCGACCGCAGGTACGTGCTGCCGACGCCCGACCCGTCGTACGTGCTCGTGCAGACCCGGTCCCTCAACGAGGCGGGGTGGGTCCTCGGTGCGGGCTACCGGCTCGACCCGCAGGGCGTCTACCACTACCGGGTGCTCGTGTGGCGCCCGGACCGCACCGTGCTCGAGCTCCCGCCGCTGCCCGACGGTGCCCTGTTCGTCGTCGCGCACATCGACGAGGAGGGCAGGGTGATCGGGCACAGCCTCGACAGCGAGCGGGGCAGCGGCGCCGTCGTGACGTGGTCGCCGACCGCGGGTTACGCGTCCGTCCCCTCACCCGGCGGCGACCTCCAGGTGACGGCCGCCGACGACCACGGCGGCGTGCTCGGCACCGTCATGGACCCGACGTCGGGGTGGGCGCACCCGTTCCTGTACCGCCCGGGAGCCGGCTTCCGGCGTCTGGCGGACGCCGACGGCACGCTGCTGCGCGGGACGCCCTACCGGATGAGCGAGGCCGGTCACGTGCTCCTCATGTCCGACGCGCGCCCGTACCTGTGGAGCCCGACGTGCCCGGCGGGATGAGGACGCACGTCGGACGGGTGCGCGACGGGGCCCGCCGGCACGGTGCGGGACCTCGCCGGCGCCGGGCCGGTACCGGCGCGCTCGTCGGACTGACCGTCGCGGCCGCGTCGGTCCTCGTCGGTGTGCCGGCCGCGCCGGCGCGTGCGGACGCAGCGCAGGTGACGGGCTGGACGGGGACGGTCTGCGGGACGGTGACGCGTCTGCCGTTCCAGTTCGCCCTCGACCTCGCCGACGACGGGTTCGTCGTCGGTCACAGCGACCGGCACCGTGCGATGTCGTGGCACGCGACGACCGGGACCACGCGGTGGTACGGCGGCATCGAGGGCGGGTTGCCCTCCGACCTGACTGCGGTGTCGCCGGGGGGCCGCGTCGCCGGCACCGCCCGGGTCGCCGGCCCGCGGTACGACATCGCCAAGGCGGTGCGCGTCCAGGGCCCCCTCCCGTTGGTGCCCGTCGACCGGTCGACGAGCCGCGACGACCGGGTCCGCGCGGTCAACGACGCCAACACCGTCGTGGGGATGAGCCTGCTGAACGGCTCGCCGTACCGCGCCGAGGCCTTCGTGTGGACCGACCGGCGGCGTGTGCTCGACCCACCCCCGGGCACGTGGACCTGGACCGAAGCCGTGGCGATCAACGCGTCCGGCTGGGTCCTCGGCCGGGCGTGGGGGACGGACGCGGCCGGCTCGTCCGCGCGCCGGGTCCTGCTCTGGTCGCCGACCGGCGCGGTCACCGCGCTGCCGCCGCTCGCCGACGGCGCCGAGCTGCTCCCCGTCGCCCTCACCGACGACGGTCTGGTCATCGGCCTCCGGCTGGCAGCCGACGGCAGGGGCGACGCCGTAGTCGCATGGACCGCCGTCGGCGGGTACGACGTCGTCGCAGCACCGACGCCGAACGGGTCCCCGGTCACCCTGTCCGTGAGCGATGCCGACGCCGACGGGACGGTCGTCGGAGCGGTCCGCGACGAGCGGGCCACGCCGCCACTGCTTCCGTTCCTGTACGAAGCCGGCGTCGGCTTCCGGCTCATGGTCGACGCGGACGGGGTGCCGCTGCCGAGCGTGCCCTCGGCGGTGAACGACGGTCACGAGGCGCTCGTGGTCGTCGACGGCCGCTCGAGCCTCTGGACGCCCTGCCGCTGACGACCCCGCACCGCGGTGACCAGGCGGTCCGTCGGTCCGTCGGTCCGTCGGTCCGTCGGTCCGTCGGTCCGTCGGCTGCCGGGCCCTCGCCTGACCGCTCGCGGACGACACCGGTGTTCCCGAGGGCACAGGGAACGCGGTGTCAGTGATGGGAACGCGCTGACCGAGGCCGACCCGGATGACGACCGGCTGCCGGCTGGGTGCTCACGACCGAGATCGTCAACGACGGCTGCGAACGAACCGCCCCCTGTCGTCGCGTGAGGGTGGACCCCTGGTCAAGCCGGACGTTGCGTCGCTCAGGTCAGGAGACGTCGCGAAAGACGTACTCGTTGCAGAACTCCCGTCCCCACAGCAGCGCGCGCTCCGTCGCGGGAACGCGCGCCTGGTCGCACGCCTCGGGGAAGTGGTCCACGACGGCGCCGTGGACCCGTTCGATGATCTGGTCGGCCTCACGGGCGGTCAGGGTGAAGTCACCGGCGACCATGCGGCACACCCGCAGCTGGCTGGCTCGCTGCCCGTCGGAGGTGATCGCGATCGCTTGCGAGGAGACGGGTGTGCGACGCGGCTGGGGGCACAGGTCGAACGCCGGCGTCAGCGCCAGGTGCCCGCCGTCCCAGAACGCGGCGTGGTTGCGCAGGTGGTCGTCGTTGTTGCCCACGAGCACGTTGAACACCAGGCGGGCGAACATCTCCCGCAGCGTCCGGCCCGGGTCGGTCCACGGCCCGCTGCGGATCGAGTGGGCGATGGCGGCGTAGCTCTCGTGCCGCGAGCTCGTCTCGGCCACGCCGAGCACGGTCAGCATGGAGACCATCTGCCGGCGCGTGCGCGCAGCGCCGGTGGGCGTCCGTGTCTCGACCCTGTCGAACCGGCGCACCATCAGCACGTCCTTGCCTGCGGACCTCACGACCTGCACCGGCGCCACGTCCAGTCCTGCGTGCTGGGCCAGGAGCATCGCGACAGCCTCGGCGAACACGACGGGTCGGTCGTCGGTGCTCGAGGAGAACTTGGCGATGTACGGCGTGCCGTCCTCGTCGTCGATGAGCGCCTTCGGCCGGGCACCGCCGATCGACGTCCCGTGGCCGGCTGCCGCGAGCAGCTGGGCCGGCACGGGTTCGCCTGCCTCGATCAGCTCGGCAACCCTCACCAGCTGCTCGAGCGTGGCGCGCTCCCCTCGTGGGACGTACTCGCGCGGTGAGGCCTGGAAGTCGAGCGCGCCGATGCGGTCGGACCCGGACTCCAGCAGGTAGGTCAGCTCGTTGAGGTCGACGTCGGGCTGGCCGGCGAGGTTGGAGTTGATCACGCGACGCCCCCAGGCGTCCGGGGCAGCATCGCGCAGGGCTCCCGGCATGGCCAGCGCCTCACGGCCGTCGATACGGCGGGGGTCGACGACCGCGTCGCCCAGGGGCAGCTCCGGGGTGTACAGCGAGACGGCGTCGGCTCGCTCGCGGTAGGAGGCTGCGTACCGGAACGCGAGGACCTGCTCACCGTTCACGACGTCGCCGGTGTCCTGCAGGACGCCCGCCACGACCGGCTCGGTGTGTTCGGGCAGCCAGGTCCAGACGTACGCGCGTGCGGGCTCAGAAGTCATCTGGCACCTCGAGCGGTGCCGGTCGCACGCGCTGCGGAAGCAACGCCAGTCGCGCCTGCGCGAGCTCGCGAGCCTCGCCCATGCGGCCGGGCTCCAGCCCGTACAGCGGTACGCCGCAGAGCAGGGCGGCCTCGAGCACAGTCCCGACCGCAGTCCCCGGCGCGCCCTTCTCGATGCGCGCCACGACCTGCGCGGACACGCCCAAGCGCTGCGCGAGCTCGGCCGCGGTCCACCCCCGCTCGCGACGGCCGGCAGCCACCTGGGCACCCAGGGTCAGCAGGGCATCTCGTGTCGCGGGCAACACCGTCAGGGGACGCTTCGCCATGATGACCCTCCATAAACACCCGCCTACTGCTCTAACTGTGCGTTTATCGTAGGGCCTGGCACGGTGTGCTTAGCCGATGGGGGTTGGCTCCGCGCGACGCGACGCGCCGAAGGTCGAGCTCGGCCACGCCTCCGCCGGCCTCGCGGGCCTCGCGTGTGGTGGCCACGGTGCGACATGCCTCGAGCGCGTCGTCGTGCTGCTCAGGCAGGACCACCTCGTGACCTCCAACTGCCCCACCGCTCCTGGCCGTCGCACCGCTGCCGTCCACCCGTGGCTCGTGGCCACCGGACCTACCGGTGGCCACGAGGCACGAGTCATTCGCGGGGACGAACGACATCGTCGTCATCCCGAGGGTTCACCGACCCGCACGGCGACTCACCAGCCCTCCCCCGGGAGGCTCGCCGCGATCCCGCACCGCCGTGACCAGGCTGTACCGTCGGTCCCGTCGCCTGCAGGCGCCCTCCCGGCGGCTCGCGGACGACACCGGTGTTGTCCCACGGGTTCCACCAGTGGATCCCCTCATCACCCGGGCCTCTAGCTCAATCGGCAGAGCAGCGGACTTTTAATCCGCGGGTTGTGGGTTCGATCCCCACGGGGCCCACCTGGCGCGCACGTCCGACGCCGTCGGCTCGCGCCGTTGCGCCGCCCTCCGTCCGTTCGCCAGCATGGCGGTCTCACCTCACCGGTACGCGCCACGTCACGGCGCTCCCCATGACGCAGATGCAGGGCCGCGGGATGCCGCGGCGTCCCCGACCTTCCCGCACCGACGGCGCACAGACCCTGGACCTGCTCCTCCGCTGGGCCGGCACGGTGCGCCACGTCGAGCGCGGCATCCCGCCGGACGCGATCGGCTGCCCCGTGTGCGACGGGATCGACGGCCTCGAGGCCCGTGACGTCCTGGAGGCGGTGATCCGCCGGGGCGGGCGTCGGGGTCGGCGCGTCGCCGCCGCGGTGCAGCCGCTCGACGACCGGTTCGCGCGCGCCACCACGCCGTCCGTGTCCGGCCCGTCGGACGGTGGTTGGTGGCGCCGGCGGAACCTGGACTGAGCCGGGCGATCGGAGCGACGGCATCCCGCGGCCGCGACGTGGCGGTTCGGGTCCGACGTCACGCGCCTCGGGCGTCGCCGACCGGCGCACCGTCCGCCGGCGCGTCGTCCGTTCCCGTGCGCAGCGCCGCCGCCTTGCGCTCCAGCACCGCCCGCTCCCGCGCGTTGCCGCACAGGCGTGCGGCCGTCTCCAGCTCGGTGCGGGCCTCCGCGGTGCGCCCGAGCCGGGTGAGGAGCTCGCCGCGCACGCTCGGCACGAGGTAGGTGCCGGCGAGCCCGCCGCCGGCCGCGACCGCGTCGACCAGCGGCAGCGCCGCCTCCGGCCCGGCGGCCATGCACACGGCGACGGCGTGGTTGAGGTCCACGACCGGCGACGGCGCCACGCGCGCCAGCGCCTCGTAGAGCTCGACGATCCGCGCCCAGTCGGTGGCGTCGACCGACGGCGCCACCGCGTGCTGCTCCGCGATCGCCGCCTGCAGCCCGTACGGCCCCAGCCGCGCCGCACCGGCACCCGTCGCCCCCGCGCGGGCGAGTGCCGCGCGCCCCCGGCGGATCGCGGACCGGTCCCAGCGGCGGCGGTCCTGGTCGGCGAGCAGCACAGGCTCGCCGTCGGGGCCGGTGCGCGCCGGGAACCGCGCGGCGGTGAGCTCGAGCAGCGCGAGCAGGCCCCACGCCTCGGGCTCGTCCGGGACGAGGTGCGCGAGCTGGCGCGCGAGGCGCACCGCCTCGTGCGCGAGGTCGAGGCGCAGCCACGAGTCGCCCGTCGACGCCGACGAGCCCTCGGTGAAGATCAGGTAGACCACCTGCAGCACCGACCCGAGGCGCTCCGCGCGCTCGGCGGCGGGCGGCACCGCGAACGGGACGCCCGCGGCGGCGAGCGTCTTCTTGGCCCGCGTGATGCGCGCCTGCACGGTCGGCACGGGCACCAGCAGCGACGCGGCGACCTGCTCGCTCGTCAGGCCGCCGACCACCCGCAGCGTCAGCGCGAGGCGCGCCTCGCGCGAGAGCACCGGGTGGCACGCGACGAACAGCAGGGCGAGCCGGTCGTCCTCGATGTGGTCGGGGTCGTACAGCAGGTCCGGGTCGCCCGGCGGCAACGGGTCGCCGCCCGCGTGCGCACCGCCCTCGGCGAGGTCCCGGCCGAGAGCGGCGTACCGCTGGTCGCGGCCGGCCCGGCGGCGGAAGGCGTCGATCGCCCGCCGCCGCCCGACCGTCAGCAGCCAGGACACCGGGTCGCGCGGGGCGCCGTCGCGCGGCCACGCCTCGAGGGCCTCGGCGAGCGCCTCGGACGCGACGTCCTCCGCGAGTGCGAAGTCGCCCGTGTACCGGGCGAGCGCGCCGACGATGCGGGCGGACTCGATCCGCCACACCGCCTCGACCGCGCGTCGCCCGGCACCGGCGTCGGCGCTCAGTTCGTCCCGAGCTGCTCGCGCCACACGGCCTCCTTCTGGATCCACTCGTCGTCCTGCGGGAAGTCCTCGGCACCGTTGACGCGGCGGACCTCGATCTTGTTGCCGGGGCCGTGCAGCGGCGCGCGCGAGGCCCACTCGACCGCGGCCTCCTTGGTCGGCACGTCGAGGATCCAGAACCCGTTGAACAGCTCCTTCGTCTCCCCGTAGGGCCCGTCGCTGACGACCGGGGTCTCCTCGGTAAAGTCGACGACCGCGCCCTCCGCGGCGTCGGACAGCCCCTCGCCGGCCACCAGGACGCCGGCGTTCATCATCGACTCGTTGTACCGGCCCATCGCCGCGATGATCTCGGAGAAGTCCTTCTCCGCGTACGCCGCCTGGCCCTCGTCGGTGCCCCGCATGATCAGCATGTACTTCGGCATCTGACTCACTCCTCGTGTCCTGTGGTCCCTCGGCGGGACCTTGTCATCCCCAGGTCGAACGGGGAAGCACCGGATCGACACGTCGCGCGAGAAAAGTTCCGAGGAATCTGCCGGACGGCGTCCCGAGCGAGGCTCAGGCGGCGGAGATGCGCAGGATCAGCCGGTCACCGCCCCGTCGGGCGAGCTTCTCGACGCCGACGATCGCGCGGTACTCGAGCCCGTACTTGTCGCGCAGCAGGCCCTCGCGGCGCGGTTCGTCGACGTCGGGGCCGACGATCTCGGCGGTCGCCGCGACGACCTCCGCGTCGTCGGCGACCCGGCCGAACCGGTCGCAGGGGCGCAGCTCGACGCGCGGGTCGTGGCGCAGGCGCTTGACCTTGCCGCTGCCCGCGGGCGTGGTGACGACGAGGTCGTCGCCGTCGCGCGCGATCCACACGGCGGTGGCCACCGGCACACCGCTGCGCCGGAACGTGGTGAGCGCGACGTACCGCTCGTCACCGAGCGCGCGCAGGCGCGCACTCGCGCCCGCGGGCTGCGCCGAGGGCTCCTGCGCGGCGGCGTCGTCAGCCGCGGTCATGGTCGACCTCTCCGGCGCGTGCCGTCGGCTCGGTCCGGCCGCGCGACGCACCGCCGGCCGACCGGTCCGCCGCGCGGACCACCGCGTCCGCGAGCGCGAACAGGTGCCGCCAGCGGGTGGCGTCGGGGACGGGACGCGACGGGAAGTAGGCGAAGAACCATCCGCCGGCGGTCTCGGCGTTGCAGGGATGCTGCGGGTCGGTGAGCAGGTCCACGAGGTCGTCGGTCAGGAAGTCGCGGGCTGCATCGCCCGTCCGGACCCGGCTGACGAGCGTCCCCCGCCGCCGCCCGCCGCCGGTGCCGTGCACGACGACCTCCGGACCGGCGATCTGGCGGGGGCGCGCCGGCCCGCTGCGTGGCCCGGTGAACGTGAACGCCGGCACGTCGCCGACCTGCACGGCCAGGTACCGGGCCGAGAACCTGTTCGGCGTCTTCCCGCCACTGCCGCGCGAGTGGTGCGCGACCTCGACGGACCGGCCGTCGACCGTCCAGCGGACCTGCTCGCCGGTCGAGGCGTGCGCCTTCGTCGTGAAGATGCTCCCCGGGCGCAGGACCACCTTCGCCGCTGGCTGCACCTCGAGCCCGTTCGCCTCCGCGAAGCGGACGAGCCGCCAGACGTCGGCCCGGTGCCGCCGGTCGCTGCGCCGCGCCAACCACCCGCAGGCCAGCCCGACGAGCAGCACGCCGCCGACGAACCAGAGGCCGATCAGCGCGTCCTCCGTCTCGCCCCGGACGAGCGCGACGAGCACCACGACGAGGAAGACCAGCCCGAGGAACCCACCGACCAGGGCGAAGACCATCAGACCGCTGCGCGACGGCGTCCCGTACTCCTCGCGCGTCGCGCGCCCGTACCGGCCCGCCGCCGCGGCCTCCTGGAGGCCGGCGAGGTCCTGCGCGTCGGGCACCGCACCCAGCGGCGTGACGTCGATGTCGCGGTGCTCCCCGCCGAGCCGTGCCCGGATCGCCGGACCGTCGGCCCCGGCGTCGTCCCTCGTGCTGCTCACGGTCGTCCGCTCCCGTCCCGTGCGTGTCCCGTCCTGCCCGTCGACGCCGTACGGTCTCACGACGGCCACCGGGTGCGCGGACGCCCGTGGTGGCGTGCGTCAGGATGGGCCCGTGAGCGAGCTCCCCCCCTTCACCGTCGCCGACCTCGAGGCTGAGCCGCGGCTCGACCTCCCGCAGTTCACGCAGGACGACGCCGTCGACCTCGGTCTGCTGGCCGTCGCGGTGGTCCGCGAGCGCGGCGCGAACCTCGCCGTGCGCGTCGAGCTGGCCGGCGAGACCGTGTTCCTGGCCAAGACGGGTACGACCGACGCCGGCAACGAGCCGTGGCTCGAGGGCAAGGCACGCGTCGTGCACCGGTTCGGCGAGCCGTCGCTGCTGGTCCGCCGGCGGCACGAGGCGGCGGGCACGCCGTTCGACCGGCGCGACGACGTCGACCACGACCTGCTCAAGGCGCACGGCGGCTCGGTGCCGCTGCGCGTCGCCGGCGAGGTCGTGGGCACGCTCACGACCTCCGGCGAGCCGGACGTCGTCGACCACGCCGTCTCCGCCGAGGCCGTCCGCCGCTTCCTGGCCGCGCGCGCGTCCTGACGAGCCGCGCCGCTGCACCGGGCGTCGGCGCGCCCGGTCGTGCACGGTCCCGCCGCGTCCCGTCGGGACGCGGCCCCGCACGTCGTCGAGGTCGTAGGTGCGGGCGTCCGTGGGGCCGGTCATCCTGCCATGTCCGGAACGACGGGGAGAGACGTGAAGGCGTACGACCTGTGGTTCGAGAACGGCACCGGCATCGGGCAGCACCCGCTGCTGGAGGCGACGCAGCCACTCCCGTCCGACGCGCCCGTCGGCTGGATCGGCAGCGCCGGCGCGGCGGTCGACCCGCGGACCTGGCCGCGCGGACCGCTCACCGGGCTGCCGATGTTCCACGCCCTGACGCTGCTCCTGCCACCGGACTACCGGCGTCGGGGGCCCGATCTGCCGGCCGTCGGGTTCTTCCAGGGCGAGGGGCAGTTCGCCCACCCGCGAGCGGACGCCGACCCCGCGGCGGGCCCCCTCGACGTCGAGGACCCCTTCGAGGTGGACCTGGGCCGCGCCGTCGACCACCCGCAGTTGCAGCGACGCACGGACATCATCGACGGCCGGTTCGCGCTGCTGTGGCTCACTCACGAGGAGTACTCCCGCGGGCCGGTCGCTCCCCCGCCCGACACCCGCCGCCCCGGCGAGCACGTCGCCGACGACCAGGGGCCCAACGCCTGGGACACGGTCACGCCCACGCGGTCCGTGTGGCTCCTCGAGCGCGACGACCCGAACGTCGGCAGGGTCCCGGTCGACCCCGTGGCGGCCGACGGCACGCCGGGGTGGACCAACCCGTACACCGCCGACTTCTCCGACCGGGCACCGTGGGCGAAGAGGCTGGGCTGGTACCACCTGGGGGGCACGGCCATGCCGGTGCAGAGCCTGCCGGAGGGGCTGACGCCGTTCTTCCTCGAGATCGACGAGCTGCCCGGTCTTAACTTCGGCGGCGGGAGCGCGCAGATCGACCTCGAGTCGGACACGTTCGACTGGGCGTGCGGCTGACGTGCCCGCCCCGGGCCGCTGTGCAGGGGCCGGGACGACGACGGCCCCGCCGGACGGTGCGGCCGACCGTGGAGGCACCGACGGTCCGCGCGAGTAGGACCCAGAGTAGGAACGCGGGTACGCTGGTCGGCATGAAGGTGTCCGTGAGTCTCCCCGAGGCGGACGTCGCGGTCCTCCGTCGGTTCGCCGCAGCACATCCCGAGGTCAGCGGGCTCTCCGGCGCCGTGCAGGCCGCGGTCCGCGCCCTGCGGGACCGTGAGCTCGTCGCGGAGTACGACCTCGCGGTCGACGAGTGGGCGGGCTCCGGCCACGCCGACGACTGGGACGCCGTCGCGGCCGACGGTCTCACCAGCCGCCCGTGAGGGGCGAGGTCTGGCGGGTCGACCTCGCCCCCGTCGTCGGCTCCGAGGCGGCGAGGACCCGACCCGCTGTCGTCGTCGGCCGGGCCGCACTGTCGCACCGTGCCATGGCGAACGGCCGCGGGGTCGTCCCCGTCGTGCCCGTCACCACCAACACCGAGCGGGTGCTGTCCTTCCAGGTGCTGCTGCCGGCTGACCGCACGGGGCTCGAGCAGGACTCCAAGGCGCAGTGCGAGCAGCTGCGCGCCGTGGACGTGGCGCGACTCGTCGAGCACGTCGGCACCGTCCCCGACGACCTCATGGCCGCGGTCGACGACGCCATCCGCGTCTGGCTCGACCTGCCCTAGCTCCCCCACCTGCGCCCGCGCCCGCGTCCGGCCGTGCGCCCGCGTCCGGGAGACTGTCGCCGTGGACGACGTACGCGTGGACGCCGACGAGGACGTCCTGACCCACCGCCGGCACCTGGTGTCCGTGGCCTACCGGATTCTGGGGACGGTCGCCGAGGCGGAGGACGCGGTGCAGGAGACGTACCTGCGCTGGTACCGCCTGAGCGCCGAGGACCGCGCGGCCGTCGCGGTGCCCCGCGCGTGGCTCGTGCGGGTCGCCGGTCGCGTGTGCCTCGACGTGCTGGGGTCCGCGCGGGCCCGCCGCGAGCGGTACGTCGGCCCCTGGCTGCCCGAGCCGGTGCCGACGTCGGCGTTCACCGGTCCCGGCTCCGCCGCCGCCGACCCCGCGGACCGGGTCGCCCTCGACGACACCGTCAGCCCGGCGTAGCCGGCACCGAGGACGACGACGCGCGGTCCGGAGGGGTCGTGGTGCGTCGAGGTGCTCATGCCCTCCTGACGACGTGGGCCCGTCCGGTGTCAGGCCGCACGGGCATGAGCCGCGTCGCACCGCGCGCGCTCACACGGGCGTCGACTCCACCGCCTGGTCGTGCCCGCCGGTGGAGCGGCGCCGGGCGGCCGCCTCCCGCTCACGGTCGAGCCAGCGCATGGCCGGCGTCGCGGTGACGCCGTGCAGCAGGACCGACCCGGCCACGACGAGGACGACGACGGCCCACAGCCGCCGGCCGTCCACGAAGTCGCCCTCCTGCAGCGCGTAGGCGATGTAGAACAGCGAGCTGACCCCGCGGACGCCGAAGAACGCGATGACGCGGCGCTCGCGGGGACCGGTGCGCCCGCCCGCGAGCCCGACGAGACCCGCGACCGGCCGCACGACCACGAGGACGAGCACGGCGAACAGGACCTCCCGCCAGGTGATGCCCGCGAGGATCCCGCGCGCCAGGGCGCCGCCGAGGAGCACGAGGACGCCGACGGTCAGCAGCCGCTCGATCTGCTCGACGAACGCGTGCAGCACACGGTGGTAGGAGTGCGCGCGCTCGGCGTCGCGCAGCGTGACGGCGGCGACGAACACGGCCACGAAGCCGTAGCCCTCGACCAGCTCGACCGCGCCGTACGTCAGGCAGGTCGCCGCGAGCGCCACGAACCCCTGCGCGTGCTCGGTCAGCCGCGTCCGCTCCGCGAAGGAGGAGAAGAAGAGCCGGCCGAGGAGGCGGCCGACGGCCCACCCGCCCGCGACCCCGGCGGCCATGCGCCACAGGACGTCGAGCACGAGCCACTCGCCGAGCCAGCCGCCCGGGGCGACGCCGGCGAGGCTGATCGCGATCGCGGCGTAGGTGAAGGGGAACGCCAGCCCGTCGTTGAGGCCGGCCTCCGACGTGAGGGCGAAGCGCGCCTCGTCGTCGACGGCCCCGGGGTCGTCGACGGGTTCGCTGACCTGCACCTCCGTGGCCAGCACCGGGTCGGTGGGGGCGATGGCCGCGGCGAGCAGGAGGGCCGCGCCGACGCCGAGGCCCAGCAGCGACCCGCCCAGCACACCGACGGCCACCATGGTCAGCGGCATCGTGATGCCGAGCAGGCGCCACGTCGAGCCCCAGCCGCGCAGGGTCAGCCGGCGGTTCACCGCGAGGCCCGCACCCATGAGGGAGACGATGACGCAGACCTCGGTGAGGTGGACCGCCGCGTCGGCGTGCACCATCGGGTCGGGGTCCGGCAGGCCGGGCAGCAACGTGAACGCGAGCGCTCCCGCGGCGACGATGACCGTCGGCATCGACAGCGGACGTCCGCGCAGGACGCGGGGCAGCGTGGCCGCCGCGAGCGTCGCGAGACCTACGGCGGCGAAGACGGCCGCCGGCCCCTCGGGTGCTGGCACCCGTGCACCGTAGGCCCGGTCGCGGCGCCCCGCCCCTCGGCGGCGCGCGGGACCGGTGGCCCGGCCGGGCGACCGCCGCCGCCGGGCGCGTGCCCGCGCTACGGTCCGTGCGTGGAGCAGACGCCGGGGTCGCCGCCGCCCGGTCCCGGCCGCACGGTCGCGGACCGCGCCCGACGACGGCGGCACCGCCTCGGCGGCGCGCTGGTCTCCGCAGGACTGATCGTCGTGGCGCTCGTCCTCCTCCAGCCGTGGGCGTCGTGCCCGGACGACAGCGCGTCGGCCGCCTGCCCCGTACCGGCGGAGCACGTCCCGCTGCACACCGCCGCGCTGCTGGCGGCGGCCGGCGGCATCGTCGTCGGCGGCCGGCTGGTCCTCGTCCCCGCACCGTCCCGCGGTGACGAGCCGGGCACCCCGCGGGAGCACCGCCGCGACGACCCCGGCTCCTGACCCGGGCACCGGCGACCGCGCGCGCCCGCGGCACGGCGCGCGAGGATGGCGACGTGGTCGCGTGGCCGACCGCACCCGCCTCGCCCGCCCGCCCTCCGGAAGGACACCACAATGCCGAAGCCGCCCCTGCCCGCCGACGTCGCCGCACTGCTCGCGAAGCCGAACCCCGCCGTCATGGGCACGATCCACCCGGACGGCCACCCCGTGACCGTCGCGACCTGGTACCTGCTCGAGGACGACGGCCGCGTGCTGCTCAACCTCGACGCGTCGCGGGCCCGCCTCAAGCACCTGCGCGCCAACCCGCAGGTCTCGCTCACGGCCCTCGCCGAGGGCGACTGGTACACGCACGTGAGCGTGCAGGGCCGCGTCGTCGAGATCCGCGACGACACGGACCTCGTCGACATCGACCGCCTGTCGACGCACTACGGCGGCAACCCGTACCCGGTCCGCGACCAGCCGCGCGTGAGCGTGCTCGTCGAGGTCGACCACTGGCACGGCTGGGGCGCGGCGAAGCGCGACTAGCCTGCGCACATGCCCCAGGAACCGCCGTTCAGCCCGACGGTGGCACTGCTGACGCTCTCGCGGACGTGGGACGCGGCCCTCGCCGACGCCCTCAAGCCGCTCGGGCTCAGCACGCGCAAGTACGGGCTGCTCGGCCACATCCGCGGGACGCCCGGCATCTCGTTCAGCGAGCTCGCCCGCCGCTCGCGCATCACCGTGCAGAGCGCGCACAGCACCGTGGCGGCGTTCGCGGCGGCAGGCCTCGTGGAGGACGCCACCGCGCACGCCGGCGCAGCCTCGCGCCTGCGCGTGACGGACGCGGGCGAGCGCCTGCTCGCCGAGGCTGCCGAGGTCGTCGCGGCCCTCGACGCCCGCTTCGCCGCCGTCCACCCGGGGCTGCTGGACGCGCTGCGCGCCGAGATGGAGGCCATGGTCAGAGGAGCAACCTTCAGTTAACCTGAAGGTATGGAACGTGTCCTGCTCGCCGCGCACGTCGTCGCGGGCATCCTCTTCGTGGGGCCCGTGGCGGTCACCACGAGCCTCTTCCCCCGCTACGCGCCCGTCGCGGGCGCACCCGCCCCCGGCGAGCGCAGCGCGTCCGTGGCCGCCGTGCTGCACCGGGTCACGCGCGTGTACGGCCGGCTCGCGCTCGCCGTCCCGGTGATCGGCCTCGTCCTCGCCGCCGTGCAGGGGCGCCTCACCGAGGTGTGGATCACCCTGGCGATGGTGCTGACGGCCGTCGCCGGCGGCGTGCTCGTCCTGCGCATCGCGCCCGCGCAGCGCGAGGCCCTCGACAGCCCGGACGACGGCTCCCGGCTGCGCGCGCTGCGCGGCCTGGCCGGCGTCTTCAACCTGCTGTGGGCGGCCGTCGTGGTGCTCATGGTCGTCCGCCCGGGCGCGGAGTCGTGACCCCGCTGCTGCGCGGGCTCGAGGTGCTGTCCGTGCTCGAGACCGTGAGCGTGCTCGTCCTGCTCGGCAACCTCGCCACCGTGCACGCCGACGGCATCACGTCGACCCTCGGCCCCGTGCACGGTGCGCTCTACCTGGCCGTCGCGGTGACCGCGCTGCTCGGCCGCGGGCTGCTCGCCCGCACGCGTGTGCACGCGCTGCTGCCCGTGGTCGGCGGCGTCCTGACGGTGGTCAACGTGCGACGGGAGGCGCGCCGGTGACCCTCCGCGACCACCTGCGCGGCGCACCGTCCGTCGGCGCCGCGGAGGCGGTGCGGCTCGTCGCCGCCGGTGCGCTCGTCGTCGACGTGCGGACCGTCCGGCTGTGGTCCCGCGCGCACATCCCCGGGTCCGTGCCGCTGCCGCTGCAGGAGCTGGAGCACCGCGCGGTCGAGCTCCCGGACGACCGGCTGCTCGTCACGGTCTGCACCGGCGGGCTGCTCTCCCGCGGGGCGTCCGGGCTGCTGACGCGCCTCGGGTTCGACGTCGTGAACCTCGCCGGCGGGCTGATGGAGTGGCGCGCGGCGGGCGGGCCGCTGGAGGGCGACCGCGTCGGCTGAGCCGAGCGGTCACCCCCCGGCCGTCAGGAGCCCGCGCCGACCAGCTCCCGCCACGTGCGGTAGTGCTGCACCGCGACACCCCGGTAGCCGGGGGCGCCGACGAGCGCGTCGTGCACCGCCTGCACCTCGGTCGCCAGCACGGACGGGTCGTCGTCGCCGAACGTCCACTCGGCGCCGCCGGCGACCGCGGGGGTGTCCGTCTCGACGCCGATCGTGAACGGCACGCCCGCGGCGACGGCCTGCGCGCGCGCGTCGGCGGACAGCGCGAGGATGCCGTCCGTGCCGGCCGCGTGGTCGACGAACGTCACGATGCCGACGGAGTCGGCGCGCGCGAAGACGGCCTCCGCGACCGTGCCGCCGCCCGGTGCCGGCTCCCACGCGAGCCAGTACGGCACGTCGACGCCCAGCCCGACGCCCGCGGGCAGCGCCGCCTTCGCGGTGTCGAGCATCGTCAGCCAGCGCGCGAGGATGCCGGCGCGGTCGGTCTGCCAGCCGGGCAGCGTCCACGGCTCGACGTTCATCTGCACGTGCGAGACGTCGCGGCCCCGGGTCGCGGCCTCCAGCCACCACACCGCGAGGTGCGGCTCGTCGAGCCACGGCGGGTCGCCGCCGAGCACGCCGACGTCGACGCCCTCGGCGTTGAGCGCGTCGACGGCCGCGGTCATCCACGGGTCGATGACACCGACGTCCGCCGCCCACGGCGCGGACAGGTGCACGGTGGTCAGCCCCTGCTCGCGGACCCACGCCGCGAGCGTCGCCGGCTCGGCGGGGACGTAGCCCGTGCCGCGCGCGTCGACCTCGCGCGGGACCGAGTTGTCCCACACCCACATGGTCGTGATCGGCCGGACGGGCGGGGCGTCGGCCGCCGCGGCGCCGGGGGCGAGGGCGGTGGCGGCGACGGCGCCCGCGAGGGCGACGGCGAGCGGCCCGGCGAGGAGCCGCAGACGGGCGCCGGCGGGGCGCGGGGGACGGGGGCGCAAGGGCACGGGGGCTCCGATCGTGGGGTGGGGGACGCGTCCGCGCAGCGGCGGACCCGGCCGGGCCCCCACCGTCGGCGCCGTCCCAGTGTGCGTGCCGCGCGGGCGCTGGGGAATGGCGCGACGCCGACCTCACCCGCTCTTTACAACGTTGCACATCGACCCGTACCGTCGGCCGGAGCGGCAACCCGGACGTATCGCCCGTCCGTGCCCGCACCCTCCAGTCCAGCGCTGCACCAGGAGGCCGCCGTGCGCACCCCAGCCCCCCGGACCGTCCGCGGTCTCGTCCCGCTCGTCCTCGCCGCCGCGCTCGTCGGTACCGCCGCGCCCCCGGCGGCGGCCGCCCCGCCGGGCGGGTCCGCACCGACGTTCACCGACGCCACCGTCCACGACCCGTCGGTCGTCGTCGCCGACGACGAGATCTGGGCGTTCGGGTCGCACCTGCAGGTCGCGAGGACGGACGACCTGATGGACTGGGATCAGGTCGCGGCCGGCGTGACGCCGGAGAACCCGATCTTCGAGGACGTCACCGCCGAGCTCGCCGAGGCGCTCGACTGGGCCCAGACCGACACCCTCTGGGCGGCGGACGTCGTCCAGCTCGGCGACGGCCGCTTCTACATGTACTACAACGCCTGCAAGGGCGACTCCCCGCGCTCCGCGATGGGCGTCGCCGTGGCCGACTCCGTCGACGGCCCGTACGAGGACCTCGGCATCTTCCTGCGCTCGGGCATGTGGGACCAGCCCAGCGAGGACGGCACGGTCTACGACGCGCGCGTCCACCCGAACGTCGTCGACCCCGACACCTTCCACGACGCCGAGGGCGACCTGTGGATGGTCTACGGCTCGTACTCGGGCGGCGTCTTCGTCCTCGAGATGGACGAGGAAACCGGCTTCCCCGTGCCCGGCCAGGGGTACGGGAAGCACCTGCTCGGCGGCAACCACAGCCGCATCGAGGCGCCGTCGATGATGTACGACGAGGGCACCGGCTACTACTACCTGTTCCTGTCGTTCGGCGGCCTCGACGCGGACGGCGGGTACAACGTGCGCGTCGCGCGGTCCCAGAACCCCGACGGGCCGTTCGTCGACGCCGAGGGCAACCCCATGTCGGAGGTGCGCTCGGACCCGTCGCTCCCCCTCTTCGACGACGCGTCGATCGAGCCCTACGGCGTCAAGCTCATGGGCAACCACCTGTTCGGGCGCGAGGTCGGCGACCCCGGCACGGGCGTCGGCACGGGGTACGTCTCGCCCGGCCACAACTCCACGTACACCGACCCGGAGACGGGCGAGCACTTCCTCGTCTTCCACAGCCGCTTCCCCGGCCAGGGCGAGACCCACAACGTGCGCGTCCACGAGATGCGCATGACCGCCGACGGCTGGCCCGTCGTCGCGCCCTACCGGTACGCGGGCGACGCGCCGGCGCAGCCGCTGGGCGGCGGCGGCGACCGGTTCCGCCTCGCCGACGTGGTCGGCGACTACGCGCTGGTCGACCACGGCAAGGAGATCTCGGCCGACGTCACCCGCGCGGTCGACGTGCGGCTGGAGCCCAACGGGCGCGTCACGGGGGCGCGCGAGGGCCGCTGGCGGCTCACGGGCCCGGACCGGCTGCGGCTCGACGTCGACGGCGCCACGTTCGACGGCGCGCTGCTGCGCCAGTGGCAGCCCGACCGGCAGGAGTGGGTCGTCACGTTCACGGTGCAGTCCCGCGCCGGCGTCTCGCTGTGGGGCAGCGCGGTCCCGCCGATGAGCGCGCGCGACGCCGTCCGCGCCGTCGTCGCCGACCTCGACCTCGGCGACACGTCCGCCGTCGCGGCCGACCTCACCCTGCCGACGACCGGCACGCACGGCACGACGATCACGTGGTCGTCGAGCGACCCGGACGTCGTCTCCCCCACCGGCGAGGTCACGCGCCCCGCGCAGGGCGACGGCGACGCCGTCGTCACGCTGACGGCGACGGTCCGCGACGAGCGGCGCACGGCCACCGCGACGTTCACGGTCACCGTCCTCGAGCGCACGGCCGTCGCCCTGGCCGGCGCGTGGTCCTTCGAGGGCGACCTCGCCGAGGCGTCCGGGACGCAGCCGGCCGGCACCGTCACCGGGCCGCGCCTCGGCACCACCGGCGGCGCCGTCACGTACGTGCCCGGCGTGCACGGGCGGGCGGTGCTCCTCGACGGCGCGAGCGGCGTGCAGCTGCCGACCGGGCTCGTCGACGGGCCGTCGTGGACCGCCGCGCTGTGGGTGCGTCCCGACGTCGTCACGCAGTACACGACGACGTTCTTCGCCGCCCGCGACCCGGAGAGCTGGGTGAGCCTCGTCCCGCGGGGCCCCGACGGCACCACGATGGTGTGGTCCGGCACGTCCTGGTACGACGCGAGCACGGGCGGGCAGATCCCCGCGGGCACGTGGACGCACCTGGCGCTGACGGTCGACGGCGGCGACGTCGCCGTGTACGTCGACGGTGAGCGGCGGTTCGCCGGCACCGGGTTCCCCGACGTGCTCACGACGCCGACCGGCACGTTCGCCGTGGGCGTCAACTGGTGGGACACGCCGTTCGCCGGCGCCGTCGACGAGCTGCAGGTGCACCGCGGCGCGCTGACGCCCGAGGAGGTCGCGGCGCTCGCTGCGCGCTGACCCGGTACGACGGACGGGCGCGGCCGGTCGGCCGCGCCCGTCCGCGCGTCACACCGCCCGCAGCGTGAACCGCTGGCAGATGTTGTCCAGCCACGCCCACTGCACGAGCGCGTTCCCCGTCGCCAGCCCGCAGCTCGCCAGGTCGAGCGCCTTGCCGCTGTGCCGCGCGACGAGCCGCACCGAGCCGTCCGGGAGCGGGTCGACGCGCCACTGGCCCGCCGCGCCCGAGCACGCGCCCTGCTGCAGGGCCGCACCGTCCGCCGAGGACCCCGACGCGACCGCGAGGCAGCTGCCGGGGGCCGACGTCGGCTGCACCCGGTAGTACCCGTTGTCCGTGTGGGTGAACGTCCAGCGCTGGCACGCGGCGCCGTTCCACGTCCACGCCCGGACGGACGCACCCGCCGCGGTCGAGCAGTCCGCCACGTCGAGGACCTTGCCGCTCTGGCTGCTCACGACGGCCACGCTGCCCGCGGGCGCGAGCCGCCACTCCTGGCAGGCCGTCCCGTTGGCCGTCCAGGTGCGCACGTTCGCGCCGTCGGCCGCCGAGCAGTCCGCGAGGTCGAGGACCTTGCCGGTCGCCCGGTTGGTCAGGCGCGACCAGCCGTCCGTCGTCGGGGCGATCCGCCACTGCTGGCACGCCGTGTTCAGCCAGGCCCACTGCCGCACGTCCGTGCCGTCCGCGGTCCCGCAGTCCGCGACGTCGAGGACCTTGCCGGTCGCCCGGTTCACGAGGCGGTAGAACCCGTCCGCGGTCGGGTCGAGCACCCAGCGCGCGGCCGTCGGGTCGCAGCCCTGCTGGGCGACGGTGGCGCCGTCGGCGGAGCCGCCGGCCACCCCGGCGCAGCGGCCGGAGCTGCGGTTGGTGAGCGTCCACGCGGCGCCCTCGACCGCGGCGGTGATCGGGCCCATCTCCCCGGAGGGCACGGCCAGGTCGGTCGTCGTCGACACCGGCGCGCCGAGGTTCGGCGTGCCGTCCGCCGCCCAGGTGAACGGCTGCGCACGCGTGGACCGCGTGTCCCCGCAGCCCTGGCTCGTCGTCGCGTTGCCGTGGTAGACGATCCAGTCCTGCGTGCCGTCCGGGGACCGGAAGAACCCGTTGTGCCCGGGGCCGTGGACGCCGTTGGCACGCTGGAAGACGGGCGTCGACCGCTTCGTCCACGCCGACGCCGACATCGGGTCGGCACCGGTGAGCGTCAGCAGGCCGAGCTTGTAGTCGGGGGTGTTGCACGAGCTCGCGGAGAAGACGACGTGCGTGCGCCCGTTCCGCTGGATCACCTCCGGCGCCTCGTTGGTCCGCCCGCCCTGCGTCTCCCAGGAGTGCGTGGGCCGCGAGATGAGCACGCGCGCACCCGTGACGGTCCACGGGTTGCTCATCCGCGAGATCCAGATGCTCTGGTCCGGCCCCTGCCACTCCGACCACAGCAGGTACAGCTGGCCGCCCACCGTCAGGTAGGTGCCGTCGATGTTCCAGGTGCTCGGCATCGGGGTGCTGCGGAAGGTGTACGGGCCCATCGGGTCGTCGCCGGCGCTCTCGAGCACGCGGAGCTTCTGCCCGTCGAGGTTCGCGCTCGTGCCGGACGTGTACATCAGGTACCAGCGCGTGCCGTTCGGGCCGGTCAGGCGGTGGAACTCGGGCGCCCAGAAGTTGAACCCGCTGTCCGCCGCGGTCTCGGACCACACGTGCACGGGTGCGGCGGTGCGCAGGCCGCCCAGGGTCGGGGACTTGCGCATGACCAGCTGCGAGTTCCAGGTCGTCGTCGCCAGGTAGTAGCTGCCGTCGTGGAACTGCAGCCACGGGTCGGCACCGTTGGGCAGCAGCGGGTTCCGAACGGTCTGCTCGCCGACCGCGGTCGCCGCCGGCGCGGGCGCCACCAGGGCGACGACGGCGAGGGCCGCGGCGAGCACGACCGCGACGACGCGGTCGAGGGCGCCGCGCGGGCGCCGGGTGCGTGGGTGGAGGGGCATGTCGTCTCCGATCCGTGTGAACGCTCACAACACACCGCCGGCGGGTGAAGCGCTGCGATGGGTGGTGGGGGCCGTGCGCGCGCGTCGCGTCGATCGCGACCGGCGCCGCCACGGTGCGTGCCGCACGCCGGTGTGCGGTGGTACGGACCGTGGACGCCCCAGGGATAGCGCTCGCCGTCGCTGTTCTGCAACGTTGCACAACGTTTAGCCGACGCCGCGACGAGGCCTCGCCGTCGCGGTGCGCGCGGCCTGTGCGGGGCGCCGTGCCGGTGCCGCCCGGCGGGCGCGGTGTCGAGCGGGCGTGACGTCGAGCGGGCCGGCGTCGTGTGCGCGCCGTCAGGCGTGCGTGCAGTCGGACATGCGTGCCGTCGGGGCTGCGTCGGCTCCGGGCGTGCGCGAGGTCAGGGCGTGCGTGCCGCCGGCGTCGCCGGCGGCACGGTGCCCGCAGGCTGCGCCGCGGCGGCGTCGTCGGCCGCCCCCGGCAGCTCGACCTCGAGGCACGACATCGCCACCGGGTCGCCGCCCGCGAGCGCCGTGACGCGCGCCGCCGCCTCGGAGACCCGCTCCTCGGGGACCCGCCCCTCGAGGACCGCCTGCACGAGCGCGTCGCGCATCCGCACCGCCTGCCGGCCGTCGGTCGCGAGCACGGCGTCCGCGCCGGCGCCGACCGCCGCGACGGCGGCGTCGGGGAAGTCCCAGCGCAGGTTGACCGCGCCCATGCCGACGGAGTCGGTGATCGCGACGCCCCCGAAGCCCATCTCGCGCAGCAGCGCGTACGCGCGCGGGCTCAGGGACGCCGGCAGGTCCGGGTCGAGGGCCGCGTACTGCAGGTGGTTGAGCATGACGACGGGCACGCCGGCGTCGATCGCCTGCCGGAACGGCGCGAGGTCGGTCGCGTGCAGCTCCTCGAGGGACGCCTCCACGAGCGAGGACTCCCGGTGCGAGTCGACGGTGGAGCGCCCGTGGCCGGGGAAGTGCTTGACGGTCGGCGTGACGCCCGCGTCGGCGAGGCCCGCCGCGTAGGCGAGACCGTACGTGGCGGCCGTGGCCGGGTCGGCGCTGAACGAGCGGTCGCCGATCACACCGCCCGACGGCCCGTCGTCGAGGTCGAGGACGGGTGCGAGGTCGAGGTCGACGCCGACTTGCGCCAGCGCGGTGCCGGTCGCGGCGGCACGCGCGCGGACCTGCTCGGGCGTCTCGCGCTGCGCCATCCGCCGCGGCGACGGGCCCGCGCCGACGACCTCCCGCATGAGGGCGACCCGGCCGGACTCCTCGTCGGTGGAGACGAGCAGCGGACGACCCGCGGCGGCGCGCAGGCCCGCGGTGAGGGCGGTGACCTGCTCCGCCGTGCCGACGTTGGGCTCGGACAGGAACACGCCGCCGACGCCGAGCGCCACGACCTCCTGGGCGAGGGGGTCGTCGGCGGTGCGGACGCCAGGGAGCCCGACGACGAGCGTCGCCGCGGCGCGCCGCTCGAGCGGCGCCGGCGTGCAGGTCGGGGTCGGCGTGGGCGTCGGAGTGGCCGTGGAGGCGTCGCCGGTCGACGACGCGACGGCCTCCGTCGGGTCCTCGGCGGGGTCGTCGAGGGCCACGGAGGCGAGCGAGCCGGCGCCGAGGGAGGCGACCGCGAGCGCGGCGAGCGTCACCCCGCGGGCACGGCCGCGCCAGCGCGGGCGGCGCGCGTGCCGGGCGGGGGCGTCGGCCGGGTCCGCCTGCGGTGCGGGGGGCGGCGGGGACGACGTCACCGCAGCACGCTACGTCGGCGGCGGAGGGGCGGCCCGCGGTGGCCCACCTTCGGGTGACGCGGGTGACGCGAGGGACGCGCCGACGTCGCCGCCACCCCGCCGCGCCGACCTACCCTGGCGGCATGCCGACCCTGCTCGCCGTCTGCGCCGTCCACGCCCTGCGCCCCGACAGCGGGTCGAACGGCGTCACCGCCATCGACAAGCGGTCCGTGGACCGGCCCGTGAAGATCGGCCCGTACGGCGTGCGCGGCGACGTGCAGGCCAACCGCAAGTACCACGGTGGGCTCGAGCAGGCGGTGTACGCGTACGGGCAGGACGACGCCGACTTCTGGGCGGCCGAGCTGGGCCGCGACCTGCCGCCGGGGTGGTTCGGCGAGAACCTGCGCGTGGCCGGCCTGGACCCGACGGCCGCGCGGATCGGCGAGCGGTGGCGCGTGGGCGCGCGCGTGGTGCTCGAGGTGACGGGCCCGCGGACGCCGTGCGCGACGTTCGCGCGGTGGGTCGGCGGCGCGGACGAGCGCGGCTGGGTCAAGCGGTTCGGCACCGAGGGACGCCTGGGCGCGTACCTGCGCGTCGTCCGGGGCGGCGAGGTGGCGGCGGGCGACGAGGTCGTCGTGGAGCCGGCGCCGGCCGACGCCCCGACGGTCCTGGCCCGCTACCGCGGCTGACCGGGACGCCCCACCGGCCCGGACCCGCCCCGTCCCGACCGGACCCGTCCCGCCGTCGAACGGGCCGTCGTGCAGCAGCCGGGCGCCGCCGTGCTGCACGACGGCCGGTTCGGTGGGCCGGGGGCGGGTCGAGGGGCGGGTCGAGGGGTGGGTCAGAGGCGTCCGATCGTGAACGACAGCAGGAAGCCGACCGTCGCCAGCAGGCCCGCGTACAGGTGGGTGCGCTCGAACGCCTCGGGGATCATCGTGTCGGCGACCATGGCGAGGATCGCCCCGGCGGCGACGGCCGTGATCGCGGCGACGACGCCCCCGGACGCCCCCTGCAGCAGCAGCGCACCGAGCGCCGCCGCGACGCCGCTGGCCAGCGCGATGCCGCCCCACACGCCGAACACGTAGCGCGCCGACCGGCCGCCCCGCTTCATCCCCGCGGCGCTCGACAGCCCCTCCGGCAGGTTCGAGATCGCGATCGCCGCCAGCACGGGCACGCCGACGCCGCCCCCGCCCAGCAGCGACAGCCCGAGCACCACCGACTCCGGCACCCCGTCGAGCAGGGCGCCGACGGCGATCGCGGCGCCGCTGCCCTCGGCGTCCGCCCGCGGCTGCTGGTCCCCCGACCGCTTGCGGTGCCGGGCGCCGTGCCGCGCCAGCGCCACGTTCGCCGCCACGTACGCCACCGCCCCGCCCAGGAACCCCGCGGCCGTGACGGCGAGCCCGCCGGTGCGCTCCGCGTCGTCGACGAGGTCGAACGCCAGCGCGGAGATCAGCACGCCCGCCCCGAACGCCATCACCCCCGCGACGACCTTCTGCGGCACGCGCACGAACCACGCCACGGCGGCGCCCAGCACCAGCGCACCCCCGGCCGCCAGGCCCCACAGCCCGGCCTCCACCCACACCGGCACGCGGCCCCTCCTCGCTTCGGTCGGT
The DNA here is from genome assembly GCF_042667215.1 of Cellulomonas sp. NPDC057328. Lineage (NCBI taxonomy): Bacteria > Bacillati > Actinomycetota > Actinomycetes > Micrococcales > Cellulomonadaceae > Cellulomonas > Cellulomonas sp. NPDC057328. Next base: position 29,938 of record NZ_JBHUZW010000031.1, read on the forward strand.
CAGGCCGTCGGACGCGACGACCGGACGGCGCGGCCCGTCAGGCCGACGGCCCCAGCTCGGCGGCGGACACGACGCCGCGGACGAGGGGCAGGGCGGCGCGCGCGTCGTCGGACGCCTGGTCGACGACGACGGACAGCCCCACGAGCTCACCCCCGCACTGCTCCACGAGGGCGCGCGCGGCCAGCGCCTGCGCACCGACCTCCACCCAGTCGTCGACGAGCAGCACGCGGTCACCCGGCTGCACGAGGTCCGACCGGGTCGCGAGCTCCCGCCGGCGCCCCCGGTAGTCGAAGTCGGCGCGCCGCCGCACGACCGGTCCGGGCAGCATGCCGCCGTCGGTCCGCACCGGCACGAACCCGGCCCCCAGCTCGACGGCGACGGCCGGCCCGAGCACGAACCCGCGCGCCTCGATGCCGACGACGGCGTCGACGTGCGCGTCCTGGAACGGCTCCGCGAGGGCACGCACCACGGCGTGCAGCGCCGCCGGGTCGCGCAGCACCGGCCACAGGTCCGCGTCGCCGTCGACCCACCGGAAGCGCGCGAGCACGGCGGCGCGCGCCGCGTCGAGGACCGGGTCGCCGCCCATCCTCCGACGCTACGACGTGCGCGAACGCGCCGCCCGGCGGGTCGGCGGACCCGGCGCGGCGGGCCGCGGCGGACCCGTCGGCCGCGGCGGACCCGTCGGCCGCGGCGCGGTGGGCCCTCAGCGGACGCCGTGCGTCTGCAGCCACATCTCCAGCACCGCGAGCGGCCACAGGCGGTCCACGCCGGTCGGGCCGCGCTCCTCGCCGGGCCGCTCGAGCAGCGGCGCGACGTACTCCGGGCGGATCAGGCCGCGCGCGCGGGCCGTCGGGGACGTCAGCACGTCCCGCACCAGGTCGAGGACCGCTCCCTCGAGGTGCGTGACGGCGGGCACGGGGAAGTAGCCCTTGGGCCGGTCGACGAGCTCGGCGGGCAGCAGCCGGCGCGCGACCGTCTTGAGCACGCCCTTGCCGCCCTGCGCGGCCAGCAGCTCGGGCGGGCAGGCCGCGGCGAGTTCGACGAGCTCGTGGTCGAGGAACGGCACGCGCGCCTCGAGCCCCGACGCCATCGCCATGGAGTCGAGCCGCATCACGGGGTCGTCGACGAGCATCACCTCGGTGTCGAGGCGCAGAACCGCGTCGAGGCTGGTCTGCGCGCCGGGGCGTGCCAGGTGCGCGGCGACCAGCGGGCGCGACGGGTCGTGGTCCAGCCGCCACGCCGGCCCCAGCACACGTTCCGTGCCGGCGTGGTCGCGCTCGAGGTAGCGCGCGGCGTACGCCTCGGCGAGCTCGTCCCGCGGGACGTCGCGCAGCGGCGCGTGCCAGTGGTAGCCCGCGAACACCTCGTCGGCGCCCTGCCCCGACTGCACCACGCGCACGTGCCGGCTCACGTGCTGCGCGAGCAGGTCGAACGCGACCGTGTCGTGGCTGACCATCGGCTCGGACATCGCGGCGACGGTGTGCGGGAGGGTCGCGACGACGTCGTCCACGCCCGCGACGACGCGGTGGTGCTCGGTGCCGAGGTGCCGCGCCACGGCGTCGGACCAGCGGAACTCGTCGCCGTCGCGGCCCGGCGCGTCGAAGCCGATCGAGAAGCTCGCCAGCCCTGTCTGCCCGGCCTCCGCGAGCAGCGCCGTCACGAGGCTCGAGTCCAGACCGCCGGAGAGCAGCACGCCGACCGGCACGTCCGCCACGGCGCGGCGGCGCACCGCGGTCCGCAGGGCGTCCTCGACCGCGTCGGCCCAGTCCTCGGCCGACCGGCCCGCGTGCTCCGGCCGGCGCACGTGGTCCGGCGCCCAGTAGCGGTGGTCGCGCTGGCTGCCGTCGCGCTCGACGACGCGGACCGTCGCCGGCGGCAGCTTCTCCGCACCGCGCACGAGCGTCCGCGGCGCCGGCCCGACCGCACGCCACGACAGGTAGTGGTGCAGCGCCACCGGGTCGAGCGTCGTGTCGACGTCCCCCGCCTCCAGCAGCGCCGGCAGCGTCGAGGCGAACCGCAGGCGGCCGGGCGTGCGGCTCACGTACAGGGGCTTGACGCCGAGGCGGTCACGCGCCAGCACGACCCGGCCGCTGTCGCGCTCCACGACCACGACGGCGAACATGCCGACCAGACGGTCGACGAACGCGGTCCCCCACCGGTGGTACGCCTTGAGCACGACCTCGGTGTCGGACGTCGAGGTGAAGCGGTACCCGTGGCCGTGCAGCTCGGCGCGCAGGTCGCGGTAGTTGTACACCATCCCGTTGAGCACGAGCGCGAGCCCCAGCTCGTCGTCGACCATCGGCTGCGCACCCGCGTCGCTCAGGTCGACGATCGCGAGCCGCTGGTGCCCGAGGGCCACCCGGCCGTCCGTCCAGGTGCCGGCGCCGTCCGGCCCGCGCGGGGCCAGCACCTTCGCCATCCGCTCGATCGCGTGGACGTCCGCCCGGCTGCCGTCGAACGTCACCTCACCGCAGAGCCCGCACATGCGCCGTCGCACCCCTGGGACGTCACCGGGCCCGATCCTGGACCCTCCGTCCCGGCAGGTTCGCACGGCCCCGCGGCGACCGCCCGGCGGACGCGCCGATCCGGTGCGCTCCCGCGTCCCGGGCGAGCTCGGCCCGCAGCAGGGCGTCGACCGCGCCGTCCAGCAGCAGGTGCTCGAGGTTCTCGTCGGCCGCCCACGCCGCGAGGCGGTCGGCGACGGGGCCGACCGTGCGCCCCAGCGCCCGCAGGTCCGTGTCGACGGCCCGGGCCGTGGCGCCCGTGAGCGGGGCCGCGCCCGCCGCGTCGGGCTCCGCGACGAGCACGTGGTGCTTGCGCAGCGCCCGGGCCAGCTCGCCGAGCGGGTCGTGGTGGTCGTCGACGCGCAGGTCGACGCGGTCCGCGCTGCGCAGGTGCAACGTGCCCTGCCCCGCGGCCACGAGCAGCGCGGCGCTCTGCCGTCCGCGCCGGTCGCCGCCGGCCCGCTCCCCCGCCACCAGGCCGGCGAGCAGCCGGTCCGCGAGCGTCCCGCCCGCCGCCTCGAACGCCTCGACCATCGCCGGCAGCACCCCGTCGCCCGCGAGCAGGTTGCCGACCGCGACGCAGTCGTCACCCACCGCCTCGCCGGCCACCGGGCCGCACGCCGAGCCCGTCCACGTCGCCGGACGTCCCGTCGCCGCGAGGACGGCGAGCTGGCGGCGCGGGCGGTCCGGGTCCCCCTCGACGAGGAGGTCGACGGTGCGTCCCGCGGTCAGCCCGGCGCGCAGCGAGCGCAGGCCGCGCTCGCGGAAGGACACGTTGGTCGACGCCTGGGTCGCGAGCGCGCCGACACCGGCAGCCACGGCGGTGACGGACGCGCCGACGGCGAGGTACTTCGACGCCGTCGCGACGCCGAACGTCTGGCCGTCGGCGTCCCGCGCGACCAGCGAGTACGTCACCGTGCCCCCCGAGGACCTCCGCGGCGCCGCCGTGCGCGGTGCGCTCCCAGCGTGGCACCGGGCGGGCGGGCGCGTCGCGACGACCACGCCCGCGCGGGGGCTCGCGGGGTGTCGATCGGGCGCCGCCGGGATCGTCATCACCACGTCGGGCACCCGCCCCGACCGCGGGCCGCGCACCGGCCGGCCCGCGTCCTACCCTGTCGACGAGGTCGGCACGGACCGTCCGAGGAGGACGCCATGCGGTACACGCTCCTGCTGCACTACCCCGAGATGTCGCCCGAGGAGCTCGGCCCCGAGGGGCAGGAGCACGGGCAGCGCGCGTTCGGCGCGTACGCCGCGACGCTGCACGCGGCCGGCGTGCTGGTCAGCGGCGAGGTCCTGCAGCCGTCGGTCGCGACGACCACGGTCCGCTCGGTCGACGGCGCGCTGCGGGTCCAGGACGGGCCGTTCGCGGACACGAAGGAGCAGCTCGGCGGCACGTTCGTGATCGACGTCCCCGACCTCGACGCGGCGCTCGCGTGGGCGCGGCAGGCGCCGTCCGTGGAGTGGGGGCCGGTCGAGGTGCGGCCGGGGGCCGTGCACGTCGTCGACGGCTCCTGGACGCCGAACGCGTGAGCGCCGACGAGGCCCGGGCGGCCGCCGAGCGCGCCGCCCGGGACTCGTACGGCCGCCTGCTCGCCCTGCTCGCCGCCCGCTGCGGTGACGTCGCCCTCGCCGAGGACGCGTTGTCGACGGCGTTCGAGCAGGCGCTGCGCACGTGGCCGGACGGCGTCCCGCGCAACCCGGACGGCTGGCTCCTCACCGTGGCCCGCAACCGTGTCCGCGACGTGTGGCGGTCCGCCGCGCACCGCACGTCCACCCCGCTCGACGCGCTGCTGACCGGCGCCGCCGACGACGCCCGCCTCGCGCGCGCGACGGCCACCGACCCGTTCGCCGACGTCGACCCCGACGCCGTCCCGGACCGCCGGCTCGCGCTGCTGTGCGTGTGCGCGCACCCCGCGATCGCCGCGGACGTCCGCACGCCGCTCATGCTGCAGACCGTCCTCGGGCTGGAGGCGGCGCAGGTCGCGCGGCTGTTCGCCGTGCCGCCCGCGACGATGGCGCAGCGGCTCGTGCGCGCCAAGCGCCGCATCGCCGCGGCCCGCGTCCCGTTCGTCGTCCCCGGCCGCGCGGCGCTCGCCGAGCGGCTGCCGGCGGTCCTCGAGGCCGTCTACGGCGGCGCGGCGGCCTCCTGGCGGCAGGACGGCCGCGGCCTCGCCGGGGAGGTGCAGCACCTGGCGGTGACGACGGCCGCGCTGCTCGACGACGAGCCGGAGGCGTGGGCGCTCGCCGCGCTGGTCACGCTGGCCCTCGCGCGGCGCGTGCGGGGCCCGTTCGTCCCGCTGGACGAGCAGGATCCGGCGGCGTGGGATGCGACGCTGCTCGCCGAGGGCGAGGCGTACCTGCGCCGCGCCGACCGGGCGGCGCACGGCGGGCCGCCGGGACGGTTCCGCCTGGAGGCGGCCACCCAGGCCGTGCACGCCGACCGGCGCCGCACCGGCGTCACCGACTGGGCGGCGCTGCGCACCTTGTACCGCGCGCTCGACGCGGTGGCCCCGAGCCTCGGCGGGCGCGTGGCGCTCGCCGCGGTGACGGGACGGGTCGACGGGCCGGAAGCCGGCCTCGCCGCCCTGCCGCCCGAGCCGGTGCCGCCCTTCCAGCCGTGGTGGGCGGCGCGCGCGGACCTGCTCGCGCGGGCGGGCCGGGACACCGAGGCGTCGGCGGCGTACGCGCGCGCGGCGGAGCTGGCCGACGACGCGGGGGTGCGCGCGTACCTGGGCGGACGCGCGCGCGACCTCGCCGCCCGCCCGTGAGGACGGCGCGCTCAGCCCACGTCGCCGTCGACGTACAGCCACCGGCCGCCCTCGCGGACGAAACGGCTGCGCTCGTGCAGCAGGCCGGGGCCGTCGGCCCCGCGGTGCCGGGCGACGAACTCCACGACGCCGGTGTCGTCGAACGGTCCACCGGCCTGCGTGCGGAGCACGTCGAGGCGCCGCCAGACGACGCCGTCGTCCAGGTCGAGCCGCGCCGGGCGGGTCGAGCGGTGCCACGTGCTGCGCAGGTAGGCGGCGTCCCCGGTGGCGAACGCGGTGTAGCGCGAGCGCATGAGCGCCTCGGCCGTCGGGGCGGCCGCGCCGCCGGCGAGGAAGCGGCCGCAGCACGCGCCGTACGTGTCGCCGGACCCGCAGGGGCACCGGGCGTCGTCGGGGGGTCGCGTCGGGGTCGTCATGGTCCCGGCATACCACCCCGCGGCGCGTGCATGCCGCCGCCCGGTCCTGCGCACGCCCGCTCCTGCACACCCCCGGTCCTGCACACGCCTGGTCCTGCGCCGCGTCGTCGCCGGGGCACCGTCGTCCGGACGGGTGAACCCGCTGTCGGCTGTCACACGCAGGGGCGAGGTCACGGCACCATATGGGGGTCGTGCGTCGTGCCGCTCGCCGACCACGGGGGCGACCGCCCGAGACGCGGCCGCCCCCGAGGTATCCCCCATGCGTACTTCCCGCCTGCTCGCGCTGCCCGTCGGCGTCGTCCTCGTCGCCGGCCTGGCTGCCTGCGGCGGCGGCTCGACCACCGCCGAGTCGACCCCCACCACCGAGACCTCCGCGTCGGCCACCCCGACGCCCACCCCGACGCCGACCGTCGACGGCCTGACCGTCGAGAACGCGTTCGCCCGCCTCTCCGCCGCGGAGTCCGTCGCCACGAGCTACGACGTGACGCTGTCGATGACCGGCCCCGAGACGATGGAGATGACCGGCTCGGCCGACCTCGCGGACGGCAAGCAGAACGTCGCGATGGTCCTGCCCGACCCCGACCTCGGCTCCATCGAGGTGCGCTTCGTCGACGGCGTGCTCTACCTCGGCATGGGCGAGCTCACCGGCGGCAAGTTCCTCCAGCTCGACCCGAACGACGCGTCGAACCCCCTCGCGGCGGGCTTCGCCGGGTTCGCGGACAGCATCGGCGGCAGCGAGCTCGCCGGCATGGAGCAGGCGTTCACGAGCGTCACGCCCGTCGGCGAGCCGGAGCAGCTGGACGGCGTCGAGGTGCAGGCGTACGAGATCGTCGTCGACACGGCGAAGATCTCGCCCGAGGCCGGGCAGGAGCTCCTCGCCGAGGGCCTGGCCCAGCTGCCGCCGACCATCACGTACACGTACTGGGTCGACGCCCAGGACGTGCCGCGCAAGGTCGTCTACGAGCTCATGGGCACCACGACGACGATGCTCATGCGCAACGTCGGCGCCGGCGCGCCGGTCGTCGCGCCGACGCCCGACCAGATCACCACGGAGATGCCCTTCTGAGGCGTCCACCCGAGCACCGAGCGGCCCGTCGCACCCCTGGGG